>NZ_FQWR01000065.1:0-1029 GCF_900129735.1 Fibrobacter sp. UWCM
ACCCGTTGGCGGAATTAATTTAAGTTGATAAATATGAGTAAAAAGTTGCACATATCGCTGATTTTTAGTAACTTAGTGGTGTTCAAAACATTAAGTCCAAACCATCGTATGTACAACCTTTATACAAAATTCGTCAAAATACTCGAGATATGCAAGCAATTCTCTGAAAATCTCGTCAATGAATCGGGTAATGTTCCACGTCGTGGTCCTGTTCCCAAGTTTTCGGATTTGGAAGTGGTGGCGCTATCCTTGACGGCAGAGACCGAGAGCATTGATAGTGAGAAGTGGTTGTTCGACTATAAATTGCAAGAGTACAAGGACAACATTCCTAATCTCATATCAAGGAGACAGTTCAATGACCGCAGGAAGAAAACGGCAGGCCTGTGTGAGGAACTGCGCAAGCGGATTGCCATGGAAATGGATGGCGGAGAGGAACAATTCTTTGTTGACTCCAAGCCGATAGAGGTCTGTAGGGTTGCAAGAGGAAAACGTTGCAAGATGGGACGTACCGGCAATTTCTCGCAAGCTCCCGACTTCGGCTTCTGTGCTTCGCAGAACACGTATTATTTTGGTTATAAGTTACACGCTCTCTGTGGGTTAAGTGGAAGTTATCCATTCCTATGATCTGTCAAAGGCAAGTGTGGCGGACCTCCATTATATGAAGGATGTAAAACATACTTATCACGACTGTAGCATCTATGGTGACAAAGGGTATATTGGAGCTGACGTACAGCTTGACTTGTTCGAAACCGCACACATAAGACTGGAGTGTCCGTATCGGCTCAACCAAAAGGATTGGAAACCGACATTCATTCCGTTTGCAAAGGCAAGAAAGAGGATTGAGACAATATTCTCACAACTTACAGACCAGTTCTTGGTCATCAGGAACTATGCGAAAATAACGAATGGTTTGTTTGCCAGGATCATTGGCAAAATTAGTGCACTTACCATTCTGCAATACGTAAACTTCATTAACGACAAGCCCATTGGCAGAATTAAGTATGCACTAAATTAATTCCGCCAACAGGT
>NZ_FQWR01000064.1:0-1070 GCF_900129735.1 Fibrobacter sp. UWCM
ACCACCCTGACCGCCGCAATCTGCACGACCCTCGCTGCCCGCGGCCTCGCCGCCGCCAAGCGTTTCGACGAAATCGACAACGCTCCCGAAGAAAAGGCCCGTGGTATCACGATCAACACTTCTCACGTCGAATACACCACTGCAAACCGTCACTACGCTCACGTCGACTGCCCGGGGCACGCCGACTACGTGAAGAACATGGTGACCGGTGCTGCCCAGATGGACGGCGCCATCCTCGTCGTGGCCGCTACTGACGGCCCGATGCCCCAGACCCGCGAACACATCCTCCTCGCTCACCAGGTGGGCGTGCCGAAGATCGTCGTGTTCATGAACAAGGTCGACATGGTCGACGACGCCGAGATCCTCGACCTCGTCGAGATGGAAGTCCGCGAACTTCTCTCCAAGTACGAATTTGACGGTGACAACACCCCGATCATCCGCGGTTCCGCCCTCAAGGCCCTCGAAGGCGACCCTGCCTACCAGGACAAGATCATGGAACTCATGGACGCTTGCGACACCTACATCCCGCTCCCGCAGCGCGATACCGACAAGCCGTTCCTGATGCCGATCGAAGACGTGTTCACCATTACCGGCCGCGGCACTGTCGCTACCGGCCGTATCGAACGCGGTATCGTCCGCCTCAACGACAAGGTCGAACGCATCGGTCTCGGTGAAACCACCGAATACGTCATCACGGGCGTGGAAATGTTCCGCAAGCTCCTCGACGACGCCCAGGCCGGTGACAACGTCGGTCTTCTCCTCCGTGGCGCCGAAAAGAAGGACATCGTCCGTGGCATGGTTCTCGCCGCCCCGAAGTCCGTGACCCCGCACACCGAGTTCAAGGCAGAAATCTACGTCCTCACGAAGGACGAAGGTGGCCGCCACACGCCGTTCATGAACGGCTACCGTCCGCAGTTCTACTTCCGCACCACCGACGTTACCGGCACGATTCAGCTTCCGGAAGGCGTCGAAATGGTGACCCCGGGTGACACCGTCACGATCCACGTGAACCTCATCGCCCCGATCGCCATGGAAAAGCAGCTCCGCTTCGCTATCCGCGAAGGTGGCCG
>NZ_FQWR01000061.1:0-1224 GCF_900129735.1 Fibrobacter sp. UWCM
GGTAACGTATATTTTCTTTCGCAAATTCCGCTAAGGGGGTAAAAAAATAGGATGTTCCAATTTTTAGATTTGAAATAACCACAAATCAAACACAAAAAAAGGACCATCCTATGGAAAGAAATATAATCAAAATCGACGAAGCCGGCCTCAAGGACGACCTGAAAACGCTCATCCGTGGCACAGTCGAAGACACGCTCAACGCCATGCTAGACGAGGAGGCGGCAGACCTCTGCAATGCCGAAAAGCACGAACGCTCCGAAGGCCGCAGGAACTACCGCAGCGGCCACTACCACAGGAAACTGCTCACGGGTGCGGGAGAGCTCGACATCGCCGTCCCGAAGCTGCGCCTGGCACCGTTCGAGACAGCCATCATAGAGCGCTACCGACGCAGGGAATCGTCCGTGGAGGAGTCCCTCATCGAGATGTACCTGGCAGGCGTATCCGTGCGTCGCGTGGAGGACGTCACCGAGCTTCTGTGGGGCTCCCGCGTAAGTGCCTCGACGGTGAGCAACCTGAACCAGAAGGTGTACGGCAAGATCGAGGAGTGGCGTAACCGCCCGCTCACCGGGGAATACCCCTACGTGTTCGTGGACGGCATCTACTTGAAGCGCAGCTGGGGCGGTGAGATGACCAGCGTGTCGGTGCTGGTGGCCATAGGCGTGAACGGCGATGGCTACCGCGAGATCCTCGGCGCGGCGGAAGGTGCGAGCGAGAGCAAGGAATGCTGGAAATCGTTCCTGCTAGGCCTGAAGGAACGCGGCTTGAAGGGGGTGCGGCTGTTCACCTCGGACAAGCACCTGGGCTTCCTGGAGTCCGCATCGGAGGTCTTCCCGGATGTTAAATGGCAGCGCTGTACGGTTCACTTCTTCAGGAACGTGTTCACGAAGGTGCCACGCAACAAGTTCGCCGCAGTGGCCGCCCTGCTCAAGGCCACCTACGCCCAGGAGGACCGCGAAGCCACGCTAGCCAAGGTCAAGGACGTTGAACGCAAGTTGCGCGAGATGAAGCTGAACTCGGCCGCGGACATGTACGCGAAGGGAGTTGGCGAAACGCTGACATACCTCGAGTTCCCCAGCCAGCACTGGCGCAATATCCGGACGAACAACATCCTCGAACGGCTGAATCGCGAGATACGCAGAAGGACTCGTGTTGTCGGCTGCTTCCCGGACGGGGAATCGGCCCTTATGCTTGTCTGCGCAAGGCTAAGGCATGTCGCTTCGAAGG
>NZ_FQWR01000059.1:0-1472 GCF_900129735.1 Fibrobacter sp. UWCM
GGTGCGACGCCCCCTAACGCAAAAACATCAAAAAATAGTGAATTTCGGCAAATTATTCACTTAAAAACTAGTGATTTTAGGCATTTTCTTCAAAATAAAATCTGTGATTTTGGACAAAACAGGTCATATTCGGCACAGAAAGGCCGACGCATTCCCCGACCAGGCCCATCTAGACAATTTCCCAAATTTTATATATTTTTATTTTTGGGAAATAGAAATTCGGGAGCCGACAAATGAAACTGATTGAAAGAACAGAGTATTTGGACACATTGAAAAATGTCAGGGGCACACCCGACATCAAGGTAATAACCGGAATCCGTCGTTCCGGCAAATCAAAATTATTAGAATCCTTTGCAGAATGGATTGCAAAAAATGATAAAAAGGCAAACATCATCAAGATCAACTTCAACTTGACGAAGTTTGAAAAATTACAGAACTATTCCGCACTCGAAGAATATGCAGAACAGGCGTACAAGCCTAAAAAGACAAACTATCTGTTCATCGACGAAGTTCAACTTTGCGACTCGTTCGAAAAGGCATTGAACAGCCTGCACGCCACGGAAAAATTCGACATCTATGTAACCGGCTCAAACGCATTCCTGCTTAGTAGCGATCTGGCAACGCTCTTTACGGGTAGAACTTTTGAGATACCCGTCTTCCCGTTTTCGTTTGCGGAATACACAAAATACTACAAGCCGAAAAAAATGGAAGACTCGTTCGAATCCTACCTTAAAGAAGGGGGAATGGCGGGTTCCTTCTTATACAAGACTGAAAGCGAAAAGTTCCGTTACGTGAACGAAGATGTTTTCAACACGTTGGTTATCCGCGACATCGTCAAAAAATACAAGATTCGGAACAAGGTCTTTCTTGAAAAACTGATTGACTTTTTGATGGACAATGTCGGCAACATCACCTCCATCCGAAATGTCGCCAAGACAATCAGCACCACAGGCGACAAGACGAACCATAAAACCATAGGTTCTTACATCGATTATTTATGCAAGGCATTCGCCTTCTA
Organism: Fibrobacter sp. UWCM; assembly: GCF_900129735.1. Classification (NCBI taxonomy): domain Bacteria; kingdom Pseudomonadati; phylum Fibrobacterota; class Fibrobacteria; order Fibrobacterales; family Fibrobacteraceae; genus Fibrobacter; species Fibrobacter sp. UWCM. The sequence continues at coordinate 1,019 of NZ_FQWR01000059.1, forward strand.
CAAAATCCGAAGATTCGACATTCGCGGAAAAAGATACTTGACCACGGAAGACAAATACTACTTGAGCGACCATTCGTTCCGCTACGCAAGACTCGGGACCCGCAACATGGACTACGGCCACGTGTACGAAAACATGGTTGCCATGGAATTACTTCGAAGGGGTTACCAACTTTACGTCGGAGTCCTATACAAGAAAGAAATCGACTTTGTAGCAATGAAACATGACGAAAAGCTGTATATCCAGGTATCGGACAACATCTCGGACAAGAAGACTTTTGAAAGGGAAACGGCCCCGCTGCTCGGAATAAAAGACGCATACCCCAAAATGCTCATCGCGAGAACAAATCACGAAACGACCCAGTACGAAGGAATCAGAATCGTCGATGTCTCAAGATGGCTTCTTGGCATGGATTAGCCCCCAACGGATTAAGCCCTTCCTTGGGCGTTCCCCGGC
>NZ_FQWR01000058.1:0-1922 GCF_900129735.1 Fibrobacter sp. UWCM
TTGTAGTTGACTTTTGCCATTGTTTTACCTTTTTGGGGTTGCGCAATGAATATAGTAGCTTATGCTACCCTCTTATTAAACTCCTGCATGGTCCAATCAATATTCAACCACTAACTCATCATTTTGATAAAATTTTAATCCATCACCATTACCATACCATATTACGTCAGAACAAGTAATTTTATCACTATTTATGCTACAGATATTCCCGCTTAATTTAATCATATCACCCCAAAAGCCTCCAATTGCAAATTTTCGAGGTGCAGAAATCGTGTCCTGTTTGTTTTTTAAAACAAGACTTTTTTCTCCTTCATTATCAAGGATAACACAATACACTTCATTTCCCCACGCTCTTACATCATCGCACACCTTAATCCATTCCAAATTTTTATCCAAACGTTTGTAAGTCAAAGTTCCAGAGATTGTATCCAGAACCGCGTACTGACAACTATCTCCGCCCGCATTCAATGATTTATCACCACGGGCAATAAACTTTCCGTCAAGCCATTGTTTCACCGAGGTGATTCCAAATTCACCAGAGCACCCTTCTGTTAATTTTTTCAGCTTTATCTGATGTTGGGATTCCCCAATTTTCCACAATCTAATTGAATTCGGCATACCACCGCCCCAAATAATTGAATCCGTCATCTGCCCTCGAAAGGCATTCGTCATGTTATATTCACCAAGGGTATCGCACCATCTCGGACCATCTTCCTGAACGCGGTAATTATAAACACACAAACGCTCGTGTCCTGATTCAACGACATCCCAATAAGGTTCAAATATTCCTTCATGAGACTCCGTTCTCATTTGGTAGCTCCCAACCATAACCAAAGAATCGTCAACAAACCCAACTATTTCTGCTCCCGAAAAGCCCTCATTCCAGCGAACCCTATCTTCGGAGCACCCCCACATGCATATGCATACAAACGCCAGCGTCAAAACAGCAAGCAGTCTTTCAATTTCAAACTTGTTCAACAGATGTTTCATGCTCTGTTCTCCTTAAACCTTTTTTGCGCTTTTTTATTACAAAATAATAGCAAACCAAGTTGCATGTTGAGCGCACCCGTTCCTTCATGTGGAGAGTCCAACGTGATAACTTTATCTACATCACCATAGTAATAATCGCTGTTTTGAATCCATTCACGGGAAGCAATACCACCCTTCGAATGATCGATAAGGATATAGCGGGAAGGAATCTGCCTGTAAAGATCTGGATAACGACGTATAGAATCAAGAGCTTCCTGACCATATAAGTTATTGCTTGGTTTTTCCGGATCTATAATAGCAGCTTTTACTTCCTGAGCTTCTTCAACCAAAGCCCGGCGCTGTCCAAATTTTTTATCCTTATTCCATGTCCGTAGCCCCAGCTCCTTGGCATTGTTGATCGAGTTATTGGCAGGATTTGTAAATGCTCGCCAGTGGTAAATGTATGAATTCTTAGCGTTACGATTATTTCCAATATCAGGTTCTTCAAATACATTTTTCGAAAGCCATTTCGTTATCCTGGAATCCTTAGAATACGCTCCAAGGGACGCATCGCCACCAAGATAGACAGATTCTTCATATGCCGATGGATAATCGCTACTCTCTGTAATACCCTTTGCAGATTCATAGGCACCATGCAAAAGCATGACGTTGTAGTTTTCTATAGATTCCATCGGTTTGGGCACAGACCAACAACCGACGGCAAAAACTAATACTAAAGCAAACAGTTTTTTCATATTTTTCCCTAATAGTTTATTGATTCACCACCAATATTCCGAAACATCAGTCCAACCAGATCTGCGCTTGAAAAGATGTTCACATGTCCATTATTATAGGAACTGGATTTGTAGGTTTTTTAATAGTGGGTTCATGAACAACCATATTCATTACCGGTTAAGTTAAAATATATCCTTTTTTCTTGTTAAGTGGTATAC
>NZ_FQWR01000057.1:0-2236 GCF_900129735.1 Fibrobacter sp. UWCM
AAAATAGGATGTGGAAACTCCACTTTTTGTTTATAGGGCCCAAAAGCGCAAAATTTCAGGCTCTTTTGATTTTACAGAAAGAAATTTACATCTTCCTCCCGCTCCATTGGATACTTACTTTCAATCGATAGTTTGTTACGTTTCCACCCTGAAGCTTTGAATTCATTTTACTCAAGTCTTTTCCGTGATTCAACAAATAGCTGATGAATATTTGATTTTTGGGTGTGGTCCGATTTTGTGACTTTCCATTTATATCCGTATAGGAGTATGCTCGGTATGTTTCACCATCTTTACTCAAACTGCCTTTGACGGTGCCGTTTCTAAGTGCGATAATATCTGCAACTCCTTCAAATCCTGCTTCATTCAAGGCATCGTACCATGTTCCAGTGTTTCCGACCAGTTTGCTCATCTGTGAATTCTTATTAATAGATTCGTGATTATGCTGTACATTCATGGGCAAATCCGGACGCATCTCTATGATGAACAAGTCGACGCCAAGATTACTCTTTAGTGCATCATTTAGGCTTTTGGAAGATATAGAAGACGGATTGTTGTACAAGGCATTTTCATTTTCCAGCAGGGCCCTGTTCAACGCCTCTCTCAGGTAGTATAGTTTGAGGAGGTCTACCTTTTCCTTCGATTTTTCGACAATACCGAAAACGCCCGGTACGGCCACCGCAGCAAGGATTCCCATGATGGATACGACGACCATCAGTTCGATGAGTGTAAAACCTTTTTTCTTCGTAATCAAGCGCACCTCTACTATAACTATCCTTAAAAATAAGTAAAAAAAACGCGCTTGTATCAAGCCGTTTACAAAAAAGCTGCGAAATAATCACTTGCAGGCCTTGTCGTTTTTTTTGCAGTCGAAAAATACAAAAGCCTTGCAGGTGGTGTGCAGGACTTTGTTTGTTACGAATATGGCTGCAAACTGAGGCTATTTACAGTATTGGGGTTCCGTTGAAAAACAGGTGCCATAGGTTCCCTTATAAGGGTTTGTGTAATCTCCTCCAATCCATACCATTATTGTAGGATCTGTAGGGACCATGTCAGTTTTTCCATGTATCCCGTTTTTAAACCTTATCCTTATATGCTTGTTTTTGTCGTCGTTCATGGCTTTACTTTTAAACATTTGGAAAGTCCATTCCTTTCCGTTAATATTATTGGCGCCAGGCATAGTTGAAATGATATTTCCTAAACCTAATTCTGCAAGTGCATCATAGAGAAGACTGCCCGGTTGATATGCCGATTGGTCAGTTAAATCACCCTGACAATAGCGAATGATTTTTCTTTTACCAAGTTGCATCTTGTATTGGAAAGCTATCATGCCAGCCTTGTCATTCATAAGATGCGTAGCCGTTTTCAGCCCCTTGTCTGATTGTCCATTGTCGTTTTTCGACAAGAAATTACTTAAGGCACCCTCTTGCACAAGAGCACGGTCAAAAGCATCACGGATATAGAATAGCCAGGCGACATCGAGTTTTTCTCGAGATTTCTCGATTACCCCAAGTAGATTTGGCACAGCTACCGCAGCAAGGATTCCCATAATCGCGATGACGACCATGAGTTCAATGAGTGTGAATCCGCGTTTGCGCTTGTTTTGCGTATGTGTATACATATAATATCTATTTCGAGAAAAAACGGTTTTTCAAAAAAAAAAGATATAATATTACGAGCGAAATGGCTAGTGGCTGTTTAACAAATTAAAATCCTTGTTCAGCCCGTGCTAAACGACTATCTGTACGTTTAACTAGTTAAATGACATTAATATCTGTAGTTCTTGCAACCTATGTCACCGTAGGTCGAGAAGCAGACTCCGTGGTCTGTCTTGAAGGCGCTGCCTGACACGTTTTTCTTACTCCCGGTTTGCATTTTTCCGCCATTGGGAAGCAATGCAACTTCTACAGAGCGGCTATTTGGATCCCTGTTGCTCCATTGGACACTCATTGTTAAACGGTAATTTGTTTTATTATTACCTTGAGACGATATTCCGTCTAAACCGGCTGATTTTCCGTTGTTTAGTTCTTTGCAAATGAATATGGAATTTTTGGGGTAAGTACGCCAGTCTCCATTATCCTCTTTCAATGTGAAGGCATCGTGTGACTTTCCATTTTTTTCAACATCTTTGTTTATTCCTGCGGGAAGATGTAAATTTCTTTCTGTAAAATCAAAAGAGCCTGAAATTTTGCGCTTTTGGGCCCTATAAACAAAAAGTGGAGTTTCCACATCCTATTTT
>NZ_FQWR01000054.1:0-3085 GCF_900129735.1 Fibrobacter sp. UWCM
CGAACTTCTGCAGCATGCGCATTACGCGCGCCGTGCGGAATTTCGTCAAGACCGGCGAAGTTGGCGACGTGTAAAGCCCGCGCAGTTTATTAAACAGCCCGCGAAAGCGGGCTTATTTTATACATAAAATTTAAAACAAAATGCGAATTCTTACACGATGGTAAGGATATCCGCGAAACCCGTCACGTCAAAGATTTCCTTGATTTCGGGGCACACGTTGCGAATAAACATCTTGCCCTGCTTGTTCATGACCTTCTGGGCAGAAAGCAGCACGCGCAGGCCTGCAGAAGAAATGTAAGAGAGCTTGGCGAAATCGAAATTCAATTCGGTAACGCCATCAAGTTTTCCGACGACCTCAGCCTCGAGCTGCGGGGCGGTCATGGTATCCAAGCGCCCTTCCAGGGCAAAGCTCAAAACGTTGTTTTCGAGTTTCTTTTCAATCTGCATATTAACCTCTTTTTTAAAACTTTCCATGTGGCCTAGCCCAGTTTCTTCGTAATCTTGAGAATGTTCTTCTCGCCGTCGCGCTTGTATTCCATCTGGTCCATCGTCTTCTTGACCAGGAAAATGCCAAGCCCGCCAATCTCGCGGTCGTCGGCAGAGAGCGTAACATCCGGGTCGGCCTTCGCAAGCGGGTCGTACGCCACGCCATTATCGATAAACGTCAGGCTAGCCGAAAGAACGTCTTCCACGACTTCCAGAACAAGCGTCATCTTCGACGAGCCGGAATAATGCACCACGTTGCTAAAAAGTTCATCGATTGCAACGTTAATCTGCATCTGGGCCTTCATCGAAGGTTCAAACGGTTCAAGTTCCTTCTCCACGAACGCCGTCAGGGCGTTGATGTTCTCAATCTTGGAATCAACAGTTATTTCTTTCTTCAAATTCCGCATAGTCAAATCCTAGCGAGAAAGAATTTAGAAAAATTACCGAAATGTCCATGCTAGCGCTTCGCCTTTTCCCTGTACAGCGCCTCGTCGGCACGTTCAAACAGGTCTTTCAGGGTTTCGCCCTTCCCGCGGCCAGAGGCATACCCGATGCTCAGGCACAGGCGGTACGGGAGAGTTTCGTCCCTGAGGGCGATTTCTTCATTGATAGCATCTTTCAGGGCCTCCGCGGCAGAGGCATCGGGCAGTTCCGCCACCAGGTTGAACTCGTCACCGCCAAAGCGCGAAATGAAGTGCCCGCGCGGGCCACAAACCTTCTTGAGCACGTCGGCAACCGTAATCAGCGCGCGGTCGCCTTCGTGATGCCCGAAGTTGTCGTTGATGTCCTTGAACTTGTCCACATCGAGCACGAACAGGTACAGCGAGCCCTTCGCCGAATTCTGCCCCATCTTGGAATCAAGAAACACGTTCAGCTGGTTCCTGTTGTTGAGCTTGGTGAGCGGATCTGTCGAAATCATGCGGGATTGCAGTTCGAGGAACACCCAAAGCACGGCAACCACCATCGAGTATACCGAGAAGGGATGCGTGCCCGTAAAGTACTCGAGAACAAAGAAGAATGCGGGCAACACGCCACACGACGCCAGTGCCAGGTACAAAAGCTTGTCGGAGTAGTAGCGCCTAATGAACACGCGACGGCCCGCAATAAAGCCTGTCCCCAGCATGTAGAAGCAACAAATGGCAATATAGACAAAGTAAATGCTACCGCGGATAGCGTGGTTGTCGGGGCTAATGCGATAAATCCAGCCCTGCGATATGGAACACACGATAAGTAAGACGCCCACCATCAAGGGAATCAGCAAATAGAGCAAGGTCCGCTTCTGGTGCCAAAAATGGAGCTGCAGGTTGTAGCCCACAAAGCGAAGCCACTGGAACGCGAGGAACAGATTCAGCGAGAGGAACGCGATGCAGCAGACGTGGTTCACGGCTATGGCGGCCGGGGTAGCGTGCCCCTCGACCATCTCCGACACGAGGTCGAAGACGAAAAGCATCATAATCATCACGAACACGTGCGTGAGGATGGTCTGGTCGGCTAGCCTGTTCAGGCTCGTGCGGAGCGCCCTGAGCATCACGGCGAGGACCGCAATGCAGAACAGGCTTATTTCGGCATATTCAAGCAAGTACTCGCTCATACCCGATCCACCTTCTTGCGCTTCTTGATTTCATAAAGGGACTCGTCCGCCCTGCGGCCAAGGGATTCCTCGGTTTCGCCCTTCCGGAGCCTTGCGTACCCGATGCTCATCTTGAGTGCGTACGGAAGCCCGATAGACCTCTTTTCCAGCTTTTCCTCGATGGCGGTGCAGAGTTCATTCGCGGCCTCGTCGTCCGGGAGGTTCGCGAACACCACGAACTCGTCGCCCCCGTAGCGCGAAATAAAGTGCCCGCGCGGGCCACACACGAGTTTCAGCACCATCGAAACAATCATGAGCGCGTTATCGCCCTCCATGTGGCCGTAGGTATCGTTGATACCCTTGAACTTGTCGAGGTCCATCGCGAACTGGTAAAGCATCTTGCCCGGGATTTCTTGCTTGAACCGCGAACTCAGGTAGATGCTCGCCTGGTTGCGGTTGTTGAGGCGGGTCAGCGGGTCGAGCGAAATCATCTCGCGCTGGATTTCGAGGAAAACCACCACGAGGCCGAGGGTCGCACCCACGCAGAAAACCGAAAGTCCGGGGTACTCAATCTGGACAATTTCTGCAAAAAACGGCAAGAAGCCGAGCGCCGAGATGGCATAAAGCTTGTTCTTGTTCACCAGTTCACGCTTGCGCTTGATGGCGAAAACCGCGACAAAGAAGGAATACAGCAAGTACGCGAAGATGAGGCTCACGTGCAAAATGAGGTATTCGCCACGCTGGTAGTGGTTCGTGGCATCCACGGTGAAGAACCACCCTGTCCAGATGGAGGCAATCGCCATGAAGGCAACCACAATCATGGGCAGCAAGAACAGCACCCTGTAGAACTTCCACAGCTTGAGCCTGTTCCCCGAAAGGAACAGCGAATAGCGGCTCCAGTAATAGCACACGACGCCACTTTGCGCAAAATAGGCGGCGTTTACAATCTTGTTTATCAGCGGGCCGTGGGAAAACGAAGTCCCGTCCAGCACTACCCAGAGAATGTCGAACGAAAAAAGGAGCAGCGAA
>NZ_FQWR01000055.1:0-2349 GCF_900129735.1 Fibrobacter sp. UWCM
TGTTAATAGATTGTTGTTCATCCATTAACCGGACTATCTGGAACATCTGTCGTTCCTTATCCTCTAAAAGACTGCGCACACTATCGATGCGCTCTGCTGGATAGGTGGCCTTGAAACGGCAGAGCATACTGTCCATTGCCATACGCCGTGCATGGTAATGCTCGATATCTTTATCGTTCCATTCCAGTATTGTTTCACCCAATAGAGAAAATTTTATCATTTGAATATTGATATTGTTTATTTCTTTTCGGAGCTCGTCTATTTTTTTATTGCCAAGTTCTAATGCTTCTATCTCCTGCCATTCATAGAGGCTATTATATGCCATACATCCGATAAGAATGGAGATAAGTATATATCCCAACCGTATTGCCTTATAGAAATTTCCTGACCGCTCCATTATTTTAATGACATTGATTTTTGGAACATGAATAAAAGTTTATCTTTTTCGTTCATGCGGATATTATCAGAATAACCGTCTTTTGTTATTTGATACCCACATGGCTTAACCATAAAAATGCCTAAGCCCTTAGTGTACGAACTTACTTCTGAGGCATAGTCTTTACTTGTATTTAATGGAACTTTCCCTTTAATATGACACCACTCATTATTACAACTGATGTCTTCAATCTCAGACATCATTTTTTGCAAATCTGTAATAGCTTTGGAACTCGCTACTTGGGGTATCTGCAACTCAAAACAGAGCATCGGTTCGAGAATGTCCACACCTGACTGTTGCAAAGCCAGCCTGAAGACATAAGGGGTCAGCTGTCTGAAATCAGCAGGTGTACTTACCGGGCTATAATACTCGGCTTGAGTAAAAGTTACTTTCAGATCTGTCACTTCCCATCCATGTAAACCAGATTGGCAAGACATACGAATCCCTTCAAAAACGGCATTTTGAAAAGAATGGTTCAGATAACCATAGGAGATGTCACTTTCGATTTGCAACCCTGCCCCTAACGGTAAGGGTTCAAGAGTCAGCCCTATTGTGGCCCAGTAAGGGTTGGGTGGTACTTCGATCTGAATAATCTTATTGACCTTTTTTATAGGTCGTTCTTTGTAGATAGTCTTGATCTCATCAAAATGGACCTTTACGGAAAATCGTTCTTCCAGCAATGTCTGTATGATTTCCTTTTGGGTCAAACCATATAACGAGATTTCCAATTCATCACTATATGAGTTTATGGAAAAGGACAAAGACGGGTCTTCAATCCACAATGTATTCAGAGCGGATATCACCTTGCTTCTCTCTTCGGGCTTATTTGGCCGGACGGAGGATTTGAGAGCGGGATGCTGATGAGATAATCCTTGAATCAAACAAGGTTTAGCACCTAAATAATCTCCGATTCGAAAATCTTCTATATCTTCTACAATCGCGATATCATTGGCACCCACTTCATCAACATTTATCTCTCTGCCCTGATAAATAGTCTTTAGATTTTTAATCTTGATGAATTTTTCCGAATCGTTGATTCTTACAACGTCTCGAAGTCTCAGACTTCCGTCAATTATTTTAAGAAAACTTCTTTTATGCCCTTTGGGGTCATGCTCTATCTTATAGAGATAAGCTGAAAGTCTGTTTGAGACTGATGCCGGAGGAAGTATAAAAGAAGAAATGGCGTCCAACAACTCATTGATACCGATATTGAACATTGCTGATCCATGTAGCACCGGATAGACTTTGGCTTTTGCCACAAGAGCGATTATCGTATTCCAATAATCAGCCGGTGAAATTTCGCTATCCGCCAAATATCGTTCTAATATATCGTCGTCATGGTTGCATACAAATTCTTTGTATTCTTCCTTTATATATGTTTGGGAGCAAACCGGATAAACCGATCCATCGACAACAGTTTGCATAAACAGGACATCTTGCGACAGATTTGTTTTTATATCCATATACAAACGCTCCAAATTCACACCGGCACGGTCAATCTTATTGATAAATATAATTGTCGGGATTTGCAGCTTTTGTAAAGTACTGAACAGCAACTTTGTCTGCGCTTGTATGCCTTCCTTTGCGGATAAGATGAGGACTGCTCCATCAAGCATTTTGAATGTCCGCTCCACTTCCGCAATAAAATCCATGTGTCCCGGAGTGTCAATGATATTGCATTTCACTCCATTCCAGATAATAGATGTCGTAGAAGCCCGGACAGTAATTCCTCTACGTTTCTCTATATCCATAGAGTCCGTTATGGTGTCACCATTATCCACACGGCCGCACTTTTCCGTTGCTCCACTGGCAAACAGCAGATTCTCGGTTACGGAAGTTTTTCCTGCATCAACGTGAGCAAGAATTCCTAAATTTATAATATTCATTTGGATTAAGCAATAATATACTACAGT
>NZ_FQWR01000053.1:0-3479 GCF_900129735.1 Fibrobacter sp. UWCM
TGCTGTAAGCTCTGCTGTAAGCTCTGCTGTAAGCTCTGCTGTAAGCTCTGTAAACTTATCTAATATATTCGCTATTTCTCTTTGAATTTCAAGTGGAGGAATAGGAATTTGCACCTTTTTCATTCGTTCTTTTGAAACATTAAATCTTGTTACACCGCTAGCAGTCTTTATAAGTTGCTTGCGAAGTTCATTCGAACGGAAAAGGTATTTTGTAAATTCAGGTTCAAAAAGCTCTTTATCAAAAAATCGGAAGCCAAACGAGAAACTGTTAAGGTAAAGCTTTTCATTTGTTTTATCGCATAGAACAGAAGACATCCCACATTCATCAGGCGTTTCGGATGAACCAGTAAATAGAACATCTCCGTATTCTATTGTGTGTTGCTTTTCTCCATCCGAAATTTTCACCTTTTCATCAGTATCTAAGTTTAGTTTAAGATTGGAATACACATTCATATAGGTGATGAATTTTGCATTTCCATCTTTGAAATCTTCTTTCGATTTACCTGTAAGCCCACCGTAAAAATCACCCAGTTCTCCAAGAGTCTTGACTTCTACACCATTGGGGCAGAGTTTCTTTATCATCTCATCAATTTTGCTCATCATCTGCCTCGTTCGCTGTTTGCCGCTGTGCGGCCATATAGTCAGCCTTAATATCCTTTAGTAGCTTACCATCAAAAGTGAAATAAGCAGGGCCTTGATACCCCTTCCACCTTTTACCAGTTCGTTCTACCATTAGATTTTCGCTTAACTTGCTAAGAGAAATCTTTTCTCCTTTATATTCAACATTACCATCAGCAAGGGTTTTGACCTGGATTGTATCATCATATTTGAATTTAAGAGTGCTTCCGAGAGGAATGCCGCATTTCTCAAAATCAAACCGCTTACTTGCTTTGGAAACAGTCTTGTCATCGTTAGATGTTGATGAGGCATCCTCTATCATTTCATCAGTAGTCCACTTTTCGTTTTTCCAAAGACGCTTTTCTGTTCCACTAATAGTTGCAATGTCTTCGAGAATAGCCCAGGCCTTTTCAGGCGACATTTCAAAAAACTCTCTTTTGCGTTCGTGCCCTTTTACCACATCGGAAACACGCAATTCATCGTCAAGTCTTTCAATGAGCTTATGCAGTATTTTGTCGGCATTTTCGCCTGCAGTCTCATAAGTCCCATAAAGACGAAACGCCTTAGGAGTCCAAGTGGAGGAATTGGCGTCATTGAGCCTTTTTTGTGGGTCTGTCGCACTTCCAATCTTGACATATTTGGAAAATGACGGATTTGTAAAAATGTAGATGAAGTTTTTTACCATTTTTACCTCCTCAAGTCGGCGATGATTTTGTCAATAGCCTTACGCAATTCGTTTTCCCGCTTGACAATATCTTCGATGTCTTTGTTGAGCTGGTCAATATCGACCTTTTCACGGGTGTCCTTCTGCTCCACATAGGTCGAAACAGAAAGATTGAAGTCCTGTTCGGCAACTTCGTCAATGGAGACCAGCTTCGCTTCGTATTTCTTGTTCTTGCGTTCCACCAAGCGATTGATGATATTCTCGATATTCTCGTCCGAGAGCTTGTTGGCGTTCGTAACCTTGACACATTCCTTGCTTGCATCTACAAACAGAATCTTGTTATCCTTCTTGGATTTCTTCAAGACCATAATGCAAGTGGCTATGCTCGTGCCGAAGAACAAATTGTCAGGCATCTGAATGATGGCATCCACATAGTTGTTATCTACGAGGTATTGCCTAATCTTCTTTTCCGAACCACCACGATACATAATGCCAGGGAAACACACCACTGCAGCCGTTCCGTCCGTAGAAAGCCACGAAAGAATGTGCATCACAAAAGCCAAGTCCGCCTTGGATTTCGGAGCAAGAACACCAGCTGGGGCAAATCGTGGGTCATTGATTAACAGCGGGTTGTCATCCCCGTCCCACTTGATTGAATACGGAGGATTTGACACGATTCCGTCAAACGGTTCATCGTCCCAATGCTGCGGGTCAGTAAGGGTATCTCCATGAGCAATGCTGAACTTGTTGTAGTTCACATCATGCAGGAACATATTGATTCTTGCAAGGTTGTAGGTGGTCAAGTTCTTCTCTTGGCCGAAGAAACCCTTACGCACACCGTCCTTACCAAGCACCTTACGGAACTTCAACAGCAATGAAGCGGAACCCACAGCGGGGTCATAAGCCTTGTTCAAATACTTCTTACCGATGGTGATAATGCGAACCAACAGTTCAGATACTTCTTGAGGAGTGAAGAACTCGCCACCGCTCTTGCCCGCATTACTCGCATACATGGCCATCAAATATTCGTAGGCATCACCAAAGGCATCAATCGTATTGTCCTTGTAATCGCCCAACTTCATATCAGCTATGCCGTGCATCAGTTTACGGAGCATCTTGCACTTGTCAGCAACCGTCTTGCCCAACTTGGTGGAGTTCACATCAAAGTCATCAAACAATCCGTCAAGGTCAGGTTCAGAGGGTGTTCCCTTCGCAGAAGCTTCAATCCCCTTGAAGACACTTTCCAAGGTTTCGTTCAGGTTCTCGTCCTTGTCCGCCTTGTCCAAAACATTGCAGAATAGTTGACTCGGCAAGATAAAGAAACCCTTTTCTTTCACCAAATCATCCTTGGCTTGCTTCGCTTCCTTGTCGGAAAGCTTCGCATAGTCAAAGCCCTTGGCTTCCGTGGCATTGATGTAGTTGGTTATATTCTCGGAGATGTAACGGTAGAAGAGCATCCCAAGCACATACTGCTTGAAATCCCAGCCATCAACCGCCCCACGCATTTCATCGGCAAGCGCCCAAATCGCACGGTGGAGTTCGTTCCGTTCCAACTCTTTTTTGTTGTCAGCCATAAAGTATATCCTTGAAACAGCCAAAAGTTTTTGGCTTTCTTAACAGTTAAAACTTAATTAAAGTTTGCCCCAAAGAAGAGCTTGACTTTAGCCACACCTCGCAATTTTAAAGGGCATAGAGCCAATTTCGCTCCACAGGGGCAACCTAGATAGGCGGAAACCCTGAAGATAGCCGAATCAGGCGCCCCCCCCCCCTAAAAAATTTTTCAGCCCCCCCCCTATATCAGATTTTTTTCGGAATCGAGTGTTCAAGTAGTTAGTTAATTTCAAATTTTTAGGACAAACTTTACATTCTGTTTTTGCCCCCCCCCTCCCTCAATAAAGTCCCCACTCCCAATAGGAATTTGGATTCCCCCCTGGGGCTTATACTTTTTTAGTTCAACTCCCCTATACACCCCTTAAGGGCGCCTCCCCAAAAAACACCCCCTTGCCTTGCTTTGCATAGGCTTTATTTGTCCTTGCCTTGCTTTGCATTGGCCTCGCCTTATTTTGCCCTCCTTGGCCTTGTTTTGGCGGCCTTTTGGGGCGACCACGATACCCCCCCCATATTACGAAACGTCAAAGAAGAGGTCTCTGACATCCCCCCCTATATCAAGAAGAGGCTACCACCCTATATGGTTTTG
>NZ_FQWR01000052.1:0-4382 GCF_900129735.1 Fibrobacter sp. UWCM
GAAGGACGACGAGACGCAACTGGACTACTTCGGCGCACGCTATCTCGACCCCATGCTGGGAATGTGGATTTCTGTGGACCCGAAGAGGCAATTTGCGAGCCCGTATCTGTATGCGGGGAATGGTTATAATCCGGTGAATGGGGTGGATCCGGATGGGAATGAAGTCGTTATGGATGATTGGACAAAAGCCAATTATGTCTTATGGTTAAATTCAAATGTTGGTGGTCCTGAAGTTAAGGCTATAAGACAAAATATTTTTGCAGCTTTAGAGTCCTCTGATCAAGTTTATCATGTTCGCGTTAAACAACCTGTTGATGGTCTTGATAAAGGGACTAAAGGCGTGTATGATTCAGAATACCAAGCTGTTATGTATGACGGGACTATGGAAAATTTTTTCCATGAGTTGTTGGCGCATGCAGGGCTAGATGAGGCCATTTATGAGCGATCAGGTATTACACTAGGTAATTCTAATTGGTTTGAACCTGAAAATAATGGCAGAGAACATTTTTTGGATGACGAAATCAGGGCGAGAGGAATGGGCAATAGCCAGACTCCTGCTAATTTGATGAATATAATTGAAGAATATGGAAATTTCTATGATCTACATTATATCGATGAGGTTGATGTAAAAGAATGAAACAACTATCAATCTTCTTGCTTCTCTCATTTTTGTTTTCCCACGCCACTGAATGCAGCGATGATTATATTTTTACATACAAAAAACAATCCTTTTTTGTTTGTAATAGTAAAATGGATGGTGTGAAATTCGAGAAAATTGAAGGAACCAAGATACGTGTATATAGTTATCAAGGAATTGTTTATTTGGTAGGAAACTTTACTGAAATTTCGATATTTTTTGAAAAGACGGGTTTCTCTTTAATACGAAATAAAGGTAAAAAGCATAAAGATTTCTATGAGTTTACCTATAAGAATCTTGTGGCTTCAAATCTGGAATTTTTATTAGCGACTATTGATGGAATGTATAATTTACCGTCTTACGTTCTTTACGATAAAGATGATGTAGTGTTTACTGTTACGAAAAAGGTTAGTAGATCGAAGAAAAGAAAGATTCCTATATATTAGGAGCCTGACAATTTCCTATGCCTGGAGAGACATGCTGCTTGAACAATATAAACACCACCCGGCAAGGCAATTTGCGAGCCCGTATCTGTATGCAGGGAATGGCATGAATCCGGTGAATGGGGTGGATGAAGAAGGGAACGATTTTATGCGTACTTATTGGCGCTACACACCCACAAAACAATATGCAGCGGGATTTACTATTTATTATACAGGCACTCCCGAAAAACCTGGCAAAGAAGTTGGTCACTGGCCGTCTCATTCAGGTGGTTACGGAACGGCAATGAAACCGGGAACGTATTTAGTTGATTCGAAGAACAAACGGGATGTTCGCCATTTGAATGATGGCTCGAGAGGGTGGAAATCGTGGGCATACGTTATATACACTGAAAATGGAAAAGAATTACGAGGTGCTGAGGGTAGTAGGGTGATGTTTCATAACGACGATCTCGATCCGCCAACCAAAGAAATTCCTGCAAGAGGAACAACGCATGGATGCCATGGAATTTTAGACGAATCCTCAAATTCAGGTGAACTTAAGCCAGAAGGGAATTTGCCTGAGTTATTGAAAAATGCTGACGAAAGAATGGTTCCTTTGATTGTCGAGGAATTTTAATGCGCTTTGTTTTGTTATGCGTTGTGATTGTCGTATATTCGTTTGCTCAAGAAGCAGGCTTGTCGTGCCATGAATTATATAAACTTGACATTCAATTTGACGAGAGAAAAAACACTCCAGAATCATTTAAATTTACGTACAATGGGAAAATAACGGCAGACAGCATAAAGACTTTATCGCCGATACTAAAGGCAATAAACTATGACGGCTTTGTCCAGTTCAAGTCACAAACGGGCATTCGTATGTACCATATATCGTATTTTGATCCTGGAGAAGACGGTCCTAAAAGAATTGGTCCTGACGATGTTGTTTCTGTGAGTTTTCTGACAGGAACGACAGATTCCGTAACATACGGCGACATGTGGGGCTCTGGCAACTTGTTTTCTCAACGATTTTTGTTTACAGAAAAGATGCTAGAGGTACGGTTTCTTTTTCCGTTGATTATAGAGAAAAACGGCTCCTATATATTACTCGGCTATGCATGTTCCAATTGGCATAGATTGCGAGAGGTTGAAAACCCCGCAAAGTGTTATGAAGAAAAGAAGAACAAGAAAAAAAACGTTCAAAAACATACGAATAGAACGCAGAATCTTCCAGGTGGTTTCAGTCCGAAATTATTGGATGATATAGATGCGATTTTGGAATGTGAATAAGGTTATCTCCAATAGTCTGAATAAAGTATCACCGGATACTCCCATATTCTCCTGCGGAGGATATTGTGTGAACTCGATAGGCATACCTCTCCAATCATAGGAAATTTTCGCGCCAATCAAGGAACCCACAAAGGGCAAGAATCAGCCTTCAGTACACATTTACCTTGTTCATATCGGGCTATGCGCTGAAAGGAGTCTGTGTTGTCGAAAATTTCAACAATATCGCAAAGTTCTATTGCTTTGGGCAAGTTCCTGATAGATTCTGAAAAGCGACGCTCCACATCAGAATCAGGAATTCCATGACCGCCCTTCAAAACTCTTGAAGCAATCCTTACCTTGGCAATGTCAACGGAGTCGACGCCCACATAGTACATCTCTATCTGATACCCTAATTCGCGGGCCCTAATGATATTTTTCCAAACCGAATTGCCACAAAGTGTGACCTCTTGGTTGAAGGATTCCCCTTCTTCAAAATATTTCTTGATTTTCTTAATTGCAATCTTCCCGGCTTTAAATGCGTCAGCCTCATTTTTCCAAGAGCCGAATTCACGGACGATTTCATCCATGTTCACTCGGGGCATGTTCCGGAACATATCGTTGGTCTGGTATAGAGTTGACTTACCCACACCGTTGCACCCGGCAAAGAGGATATAACGCTTCATCTAGAACCTGTTCTCTTCAACAGCTTTTCTTTGTTTCTGCTTAAGAACAAGGTCTGTCGCCATACGGAAAAAATCGGCCTCGTCCGAATCTTCGGCAGACGCAATAAGGTCATAAGACTCATCAAAATTGATGTTCTTACACTGAGCGTATAACTGATGCAAGGCTTCTTTATTCGACATGTCAACTCCTTTTTCTAGGGATAATATACATTTTTTATGGATAGGGGGCGTCCATACTACCCCCAAAGGCCGCCGTGGCGACCTTTGGGAAGAAAATGACTGAATAAATTCGACTAGCATACCTGTCCAACCATGGGAAATTTTCAATTGACTATTATTTGCGGAGGCACCTGTTATCCGATGTTTTTAGAATATCAATTTCTATTTGTTACGGTTTTGAGTAAAAAATATACAGCATCTCTTTATTAAAAAATAAATTCCGTCACAGCAAAATCCGAGTATTGCAAAAAAAACAAATGAATAAAAAATCATATTATAACCTTCACTAGAAAAAATATTTGGCAAGGGAAACTCAGGCTTAAAAAAATAAATTGTCATATAATAAACGAATAGCAATGTTTCAGTTCCATTTCCCCAATGAAAAAAATGTTCAAGAAACCCATATATACGCCACATTATATGATACAAAGAGATGACAGAAACTGCTAATAGAGAAAATTTGAAATTTCTTAAAAAAAATTTTAAAAGGTACTTAACTTTTGGCATAGTCAATTTGCATCCTTGAGGTCATTTGGTTCTTCCCGAAAATAATCAACTTGTTCTAATTCAGGATATTCAAGTAAAACCGCCGGATGTGGCACAGTTTTTTTAATTTTCGAAGGATCCTTAATAAGTTCTAGATGGGTCCAGTCCTCTCGCAGTTTAAGCCCACCAGCTTCCAAAGCGTCTACGACATTACTTGAACAAACCCCATTCACTAAGTAGACTCCTCCTTGAGCGTCGTCAATGAATTTTTGCATTGCATCAATATTGAGTTTTTGCTTGGGCCTTAAAATAACTCCCGTACGCCCTTTTAAAGCAATCGATTTATCTTTTACGCCAACACCATCTTCATCCGCAGAAAATAGGCGACCATCTTTTGTTTCTATAGCAGCATGTGAAAAACCTGGGCCTTGGCCTCTATGCAATTTGGCAATAAAATTACCGAATTTTTCGCCATCAGAATTAAACACATACACGTCTCCAGGCTCCTGACCATTCAAATCAGCGAATCTTATTGGATTATATCCATTCCCCATATAAAGGTACGGACTTGGGAAGAAACGTTTAGGATCAACGCTTATCCATACGCCCAACATGGGGTCAAGATATCTAGCCTTATGATAAGATAGCTGCGTTTCGTCATCATGT
>NZ_FQWR01000051.1:0-4880 GCF_900129735.1 Fibrobacter sp. UWCM
AAAATAGGATGTGGAAACTCCACTTTTTGTTTATAGGGCCCAAAAGCGCAAAATTTCAGGCTCTTTTGATTTTACAGAAAGAAATTTACATCTTCTTGGCACTCCCTTGAATGGTTTTCTTTTGGTGATGGTCAAGAACCGGATAATCCGCAAGATAAGGAGCATTTCGTTTATGAAGCATGGGGCAATTGGCTGAATTATGAATATTTTGTAGAAAATGGAATGACGAAGTATCTGTGCAACTTAATAGAAGAACCTAACATGAGTCTTTATTCGTATAGCGACATTGTCAATATGGATTTGAAATGTTTTTATGTTACGTATGACATTTCTTTATAGAATCATGTATTTATGAATTATTTGAGAGATTATGAGTCGAACTGAAAAAGCACATGCACACAAGTGTCCGGGCATTCGCTATGCTGCCGCTTCGCATCGCGCAAAAACTAAGGCAGCTCGTTCTGCGAGTAAAAGCGAAATAAAGAAAATGTCAGATCCAGAAGCGTTGGAGTTCTCTTTTGAACAAAAAAGGCGCAATCGTCCTAATCGTTCTGGTAGTAGAGGCTACTTGAATCCTTTAATAAGCGAAACAGAGTTTCTTAAAGGTATGCGTTCTGCTAGGCAATCGATTACAAATGATGTGCAACCTTGGCCAGAATACATCGTTATTGATAAATCTTTGCATAAAGATATCAGGAATCGAGTAAAGCAAAAAGACCCAAATTTCGAAGGCGATGTGTATCAAGCTTTACTCCATCTATCCGATGAAGAATTGGCAGAATGTATTCATTGTTTTTATGCAAGCAAAGGATTAAAGGGGACTAAACGATAGATTATTTGCCGCCGTCTATGGTACATACAATCATTTCTTTCCCGAGATTGCGTAGTCGCTTGATATTTTCGCTTGTCCCTATACTTTTTGAATCCCAAAGAGCTATGCCGTAATCGCAGTCTTTGCTCATTTCAATATCCTTGACATATTGGAAATCTCGTCCGGTGAGGCCTTTCGAAAGTTCTATACAAGAATGAATATCCCCTTTTTCTAAGAAGAAGTTTCTTGGTTTCTCTGCGCTGCAATATACGGTCACATTCGGATAATTGATGTCTGCAAGGTGCTTTTGGACGGCTGCATCAACTCCATAGCAGTCGCCAACTAAGATTTCGGATCTTTCCTGAACTGCGTGTGAAAGATGCTCTAAGAATTCAATGCTCAATGCCGAAATGGACTTTGAACCCGAAACAAAAACTTTTTTAGCCGGTTTCATCATACCCCAATTATACATAAATATTGCCCTTGCATACAAAAAAATGTATATTGACCACACTATGTCAATGCCTGTCGATATTGAAACGCTTCTGAACAAACAGAAAATCGAAAGCGATAGAATCGAGTTTAAGAAAGGTTGGAATCCGACCTCTATTTACCATTCAATTTGTGCGTTTGCCAACGATTTTGACAATTTAGGTGGCGGTTACATTCTTGTTGGTGTTGAACAGAATGAAAAAGGCGTTGCTAAACGACCTGTTTACGGTGTCAAAGATGAGGAAATAGACCGCATTTTAAAGGATATGGTGGGCTTCAACAATAAGTTTGACCCGTACTATTTGCCGCGAACATCCGTAGAATTTGTTGATGGGAAAAATGTATTGGCAATTTGGGTTCCTAGCGGAGTGAACAGGCCTTATGCAATCCCAACAGATGTGACGGTCAAGGGAAAGTCCGAGAAGGCTTATTATATTCGTTCTGGAACAAGTTCCATTGTTGCAAAAGGCGAAGCTCTTGATCAGTTACGGGATATGGCTAATCGCATTCCGTTTGATGAACGCCCTAATCCGAGTATAGCCCTGTCTGACATCTCTATGATTTTGCTTCGCGATTATCTGGCGAAAGTCAACAGCAAGTTGGAACAGGACCTTTTCAAGCAGCCTCTTGAACAAACTTTAGAGCAGATGGATTTGATGGCTGGCCCGATCGAGAATAGGATGCTGAAGAATGTGGCCGCAATGATGTTTTGCGAACATCCAGAAAAGTTCTTTAAGTATGCACAGACAGATATAGTCATTTTCCCAGAAGGCCGTGTCAACGGACCTGACAATTTTAGTGAGACAACTATTTACGGGAGTGTCCCGCAGCAGGTGAAGGGAGCGTTGACCTATCTGAAAAACACGCTCATTCGCGAATATGTCGTAAAGCAGAAGGATGTTCCCGAAAGCCTCCGTTTCTTCAATTATCCAATTCAGGCTTTGGAAGAAGCGATTGTGAACGCACTGTATCATCGTGACTACCAGCAGTATGAACCGGTTGAAATTTCGGTTGAGCCGGAAGGAATTCATATCCTTAGTTTCCCTGGGCCTAATCGTACTATTCCAGAATCCGCCATTGAAGCGGGGGATAAGCTAATATCCAGACGCTATCGTAACCGTCGCCTTGGCGATTTTTTGAAAGAACTAGAGTTGACGGAAGGGCGTTCTACCGGTATTCCGACCATTCAGCGTGAACTGAAAAACAATGGTTCGCCTCGTGCAGTTATCGAAACGAACGAAGAACGCGACTTTATCAACGTGTTTATCCCTGTTCATGAAGGCTGTGGTGACATTGTTTTGCTCAATGGACAAGAAAATGTCACCAAAAATGTCACCAAAAATGTCACCAAAAAGTCCGAGGCTCGCCAGAACCGAATTTTGGCCTTTTTACGCGAAAATCCGCAAATTACAGTAGTTCAAATGGCTCAGGAAATTGGTGTGACAACAAGAACTATTAAGCGAGATACCGAATTTTTAATGAAAAACGGAAAGTTAGCTCGCGATGGTGGCTATAGAAATGGACGTTGGATTGTATTGAAAAATGGCCGGAATTAGCCAATTTAGGCAATTTTCGCCTTTTTTATAAAAATTTCGGGCTGAATAGGGCTTTTTTCTGAATATATAAGTTATTTTTAAAGCGTAAAAGAGTTTTTGCTCTTGTTCTCACATTGAAATCTGCAAATTTCACAAGAACGAGGACAAGGCGAACGCTCACGCAGGTATGCCGTTTTGCGGTGTACTTCAGTTTGCTGTACTGACTTTTCGGTCAGGTTTTGGTCGTTTAGACCAAGGGCAACAGCCCGTTTGGGGCGTGGGTCGTTTGCGTTTATCGTTCTTAGGCATTGCAGAGCCTCAATGTGGTAAACGCAGCGATCTACGCCTTTTCTTGTATTTATACAAAAATTGGCGAAGTTCTTTGTTGAATTGGGGCGAAACTCCATAGGTGTAAACGATGGAGATTGTTATGGCTAAAGCTACCGGAAGGAATCAAGACAAGGGTGATGAAAGACCTCCTAAATATCTATATCGCTACATTCCGTTTGAGCGGTTAGCTGAAATCCTAATGAGAAGGGAAATTCCTATTCCTCGTCCGCAGGATTGGAATGATCAACATGATTTGAGAAATTCCATTCGGGGTGCAGATGCTGACGATGTAGTTGGCATAGCTTGTTTTACTAGTAAATGCGGAACCAGCTTTCATTGGGATTTATTTGCTAAGTATGGTGTTCGCTTAGCTTTTGATAAGAAGAAATTAAAAGAAAGAGTAGAACATGCTGAAGCAAAATTGCAAAAAGTGAATTACTGTTCTAATGATGAATATATTGATGCATTGAATAATGGCAAACCACTTCTTTTTGTAAAACGAAATCAATATAAGCCAGAACGAGAATGGCGTATTACTTGCCAAATATCCAAGGAAAAAATGGCTACAGAAAATGTCGTGAAGTTCATTCCTTTTGAATGGGGTGATTTAAAAAAAATCACAATTTCTCCACATTATAGCATTTCCGATTACTATTTCTATAAGGCGATGATTTTGAATATGCTAGAATCTGTTGGCGCAAAAAATGTACAGGTTCTTCGTTCGCCTCTTTTTGAATCAAAGAAAATAAAAAATGCAGAAGCAGAACTGGATCTTGAGGAGGATGAAAAATGATTGGATCAATTGTGGGATATGGAATTGTTATAATTATTGGATTGGTAGTTTTGCTTTTTGTTATAGGCTTGTTTGCTGGTGTTGTAGATAAAATTACAAGGTTAAAACGAGAGGGAAAACTTCCGATTTTGGTTATTGTAGAATTGATTTCGACAATTATTTTTGTTGTTTCCCTTATTCAATGGAATAAAACCCCATATGGCTTTTGGGGAGGATCAATACTACTATCTTCAGTGTTGATGATAGGTTTCTTTTTCTTTTATGGTTCTGAATTCAAAAGAGATGAGAACGAGCCTGGTTCAAATGAAGTTGATTCTTTATTTGACAATTTGAATACGCGGAGAAACCAGCTTTCTTCGGCATCTATTTTGAAGAGTAGTAATAATTCTATGCAAACCAATCATTCTTATGTGAGAAAACAACAAATGGTTTCTAGTTCTTGGAAGATTCAGTCTGAACCAGTTGGCTCTTGGTCAGAATATGGTAAAGATAAGAGAAATTATGCTGAGGAAAATGTTGAATTTATTGCTGATTTTTTGAAGAAAAATATGACATCTCAATTAAGGGACATAAATCCAACGGTTAGTATTTCGGAAACACAAACGCTAAAAGATATATATTTCGACACATATTTGCCTAGTAAAGATAAATATGAAAGAATAGAAATAGAAAAGACGACAAAAGGAAAAGAGCTAATACAGAATTTCGTGAAGATTGAAAAAAATGTTGCAGTTTGTTTGCTGCGTTTAAATAGTCAGATTCTAAGTAGTGTTGATGAAAATTATTCTATTCGGGCTATTGCTGAGTTGATTGAACCGCATTTGTGGACCATGCAGGAGTTTAATAAGAGGGTAGCATAAGCTACTATATTCATTGCGCAACCCCAAAAAGGTAAAACAATGGCAAAAGTCAACTACAA
>NZ_FQWR01000050.1:0-4934 GCF_900129735.1 Fibrobacter sp. UWCM
AGTACGAAGGAATCAGAATCGTCGATGTCTCAAGATGGCTTCTTGGCATGGATTAGCCCCCAACGGATTAAGCCCTTCCTTGGGCGTTCCCCGGCACGGGCCGGGGCGGGTGCTGCTCGCCTCTCGTCACCCCGGACCTGATCCGGGGTCGGCTCATCGAGCCTTGCCGCTCTGTCACCCTGGAGCGGAGCGATAGGGTCCACGGCAAGTCTCGCCACCGCGTGGCGGTGCGACGCCCCCTAACGCAGAAGCGGGTGTGAAGTGTGTAGTGTGGGGTGTGGAATGATAATTCGAAGATGATTTACTCAGAATCCTTCACGCAACGGATGGAGTACCCGCCATCCTTGCCGAATCGTTTTTCGTACCTTGATCTGTCATAATCGATCAGGTATATACCAAATGCACTGTTACCGTAGTAAGCGCCGCCGGCATCAGTAGAACTCCAAAAATATGCATAGTGACCAACCTGGTCAAATCTCTGAGAGAATGTACGGATGCCAGAAGGAATAGCGGTAAATCCGAATGAGTCATCGCCGTTTCCATTACCATTCCAACCACTCTGGGCCTTGAGTTTGGCGGCAGCAGTGGACCAACCGTGAACAGTCGTAAACAAAGTGTCCCACTCGCTCCTGCTTGGCAAATGCCAACCTTTAGGACAAATACCTTGGATAGGTTCAATGTTAGTGCACTCTTTGTAAAAACCACAAACACATGGTTTTTCTATATCATTAGCGAGTTTCACCGAATCAATAGCCGCAGCCCAGGTGTAAAGACGACCAGCCACATCGCAATTTTTCGGCTCATTGTTGTAGCACCAAGACCAATCATATTTATTTTCATCCGAACCACCCTGACCAGGGTCAAAGTTCAAGTTTTCCGCCATCCATACTTGGTCACCAATTTTCACCGTCCTATAGACTTGACCATCGCGACTGTCGCTCAAGAAACCATAGTCAATATTGGGATTGAAGCGGCATTCTTTCGGCACATCCCAACTCCAACCAGTTTCTTCCAAAAGAGCTGAACAATTTACCTTGTCCTTGTCGGCGTTCTTGGAGTCACTAGACCCATTCGACTCCGCTGACGCTCCGCTCAGGGTGACACTTGAATCAGGCGACTCTACCGACGAACTGGAAACACCCGTTTCGTCGGAACTAGCTGACGAAGAGTCATCGCAGGCGGAAAGGGCGAAGAATGCCGCGAGCACCGCCACCCACAAGAAACCAAGACCCTTGACACATTTCATACCACTATCTCCTGTAAAAATTTTCACCACCCACAAACCAAACAATGTGAAATATGGAATGTGGAATTTATACCGCAAAATTCATCATCAGACGGGGCTCAAGCGATTCTATTTTGTAATTATTGCAGATGTTTTTTTTCGCCTTGAACGCAAACCTATTAGCAATCTTATCGTTTGTTTTGATGTTCTTAGACATGACTTTACTTTTTTGACCTTTATTTTGAAAATAAACTTTTTTACATTAAAATTCGCGCACTAAAAGATGTATAGCATCGCAGAGCTTTATACAAACTACTCATCCTTCACACAACGGATGGACAAACCATTTTGTTTGTACGATACATTGGTATTCAAAGACTTACTCGTGTTTCCCATGTAACCATCATCACCGCACGAATAATTTTCGTATTCATTTTCACCTGGATAGAACCAATAAGCAACTTCATTTTTTTCTTTAAAATTACCCGAAGGCGTAATACGCATTCCGCCACCAATCAGACTGTACCCGCTGTAGTTATGTCCGCCAAATGCAATGGCTCGCACCCCCTCCACAAGTGGATTAACGTTTTCATCGGCGTGAACAACGATGTAGAATTCGTCATACGTCAGTAAGTGCCAGCCTTTCGGGCAAATTCCCTGGTGGAACCCATCGCCGTCGGGATCTATCTGGGCGGCACAACTCTTGGTATTGCATTCGCTCGGCAACTGCATCGCTTCCGCCCACTGGTAAAGTCCACCATACTGAATGCAATTGAGCGAGTCATTGTTGTAGCAATATTTCTCAATTTTCGAAAAATCCGTCTGATCTTCCGCCCCCTGGACCATTATCCCAACATTCAGGTTTTCCGCCATCACGGTTACGGAACCTCGTTCACCATCCTTATTCGTTCCTTTAACGGTCAAATACTTATATTTTCGATGGTCTCTCGGATCTTCCAATTCACCATACGTGTGACTAGGATTGGTATAGTCTATTTTTACAAAACTACTACTTGAAACAACTGACGACGAAGACTGTTTCACAGAAGAACTAGACGATCCTACAGAACTGCTACTAGACTTGACACTTGAAGACGAACTAACCGACGAACTAGATACATCCTTCTTGCTGCTAGAAGATTCACCCGACTTCACAGAACTTGAACTCTTGGAGTCGGATGAATTCTTTGTTTCTTTCGCGGAACTGCTTGACACTTCGGCGGGCTCGGAACCCTTGACACTACTGGAAGACTTGTCTTTTTCTGTAGATTCATTTCCTGACGACTTCTTGTCAACAGAAGATGACGACTCATCCAAATCAGAAGTTTCTACCGACGAACTGGAAACACTTGTTTCATCGGAACTTGCTGACGAAGAGTCATCACAGGCGGAAAGGGCGAAGAATGCCGCCAACAAGAAGATGGTGAGAGATTGCTTCCCCTGAAACAAGTTCAGGGTCGCAATGACACGCTGGAAAGACTTTTTCATAAAACATCCCCGTCTATAGTTTATCCTGTTAAATATAGGTAATGCCCCTGCCAAAGTCCATACCCCCCCCCATTGTAAAATTTAGGAAACAAGACGAAAGTCCAGAATAACGCAGAAAAACAACTTTTTTCAAGGTTTTCCGTCATTATGGTAGATTTGGCGAATTATACAAGACATCCAAAGTGATTGATTTTGGAATCTGCCTGGCGCAGGAATTGGGTTTTAGACCGAGCGATGTCACGAAGGTAAGCATCGGTGACTTGCGTGCTATTTTCGAATTTATGAAAAAGGATTATCTCACCAAAGCTTGCACAAACGGATAGAAAAATATATATTGGTAATGTAATAAGGGATAAATATGGTATTTGCCGAAAACATACTACGGATATTCCGTGAAAACAAACTTCTTGCGAAGTATCGCCTGAAGGATGTCTTTGTATTCGGCTCGTCTGTCCGGACTGCAACACCCAACGACATTGACCTGTTAGTTCGTGATTACCAGGACTACAATGATCTGTTGGCCTTGCGGAAGGAACTTTCCGAAAAGACCGGCAAGTCCGTGGATGTCGTCATAGAGAAGTTTGCAAACCCCATTATCCTGTATCGAGCAAACAAGGAGTCCATCCGTGTCGAATGACCCCAGGAACGACCTTTTCCATTTGTTGGGGATGCTCGAGTCCCTGCTGAAAATTCAGAAATATACACAGGACATTCATTCCACCGAAGAACTTCTTGAGAAAGAAGACCAGATGGTATTCAACGCATGTTTGACCTTGCTTGCAAACATAGGCGAATCCATCAATAAACTCTCGAACACAGCCAAAGCAGGAATTGCAAGTGAAAATATTCAGGCAATCCGCGGAATGCGAAATAGGATTGTCCACGATTATGTTGGGCTTGACTCGTTTATCGTTTACAACACTATAAAGAATGACCTTGACCCGCTAAAGGATACCTTTGTGAAAATCATTCATGAAGGTCTAGTAAACAAGTCCTTTGACGAAGGTGAATTTGAAGCGGCGAAAAGCTCCGGCTTTTACAAGTTCATTGATTTCAATATATTTTAAGGTCTGCTTCACCGTCCCGTCGTTTTGCGTTAGGGATAGTGACCCCTTGGGGACAAGACTCGCATAGCGAGGCTTGGTTTTAGGCGGCGGGTGGCAAGCGAAGCGATGGCGGCCGCCCCTAAAATATAGCCCGACCCGGCGAGGGCTACCGAGCCGGGGAACGCCCAAAAGACTGCGGTTACGGTGGTCTCGACCACGCTGTGAGCCGTAGGCGACTCGTCATAACGAGTCGTCGGAGGCGAGAGTGAGCGCCGACCGGAGTGTCTCACAAGAGTCTAGCGCGAACGGTCTTCATAGGGCAACCGGTGAAAACGTGAACATCTGCGTCCTCGATACCGAAGTGTACTCCAACACCGGTGGACAGGCTTCCAAGGCCACGAACCGTGGCGCAGTCGCCCTCTTCGCTGCCGCTGGTAAGCGCGCTGGCAAGAAGGACCTGGGCCTCATCGCCATGAGCTACAAGAACGTTTACGTGGGCCGTATTGCCCTCGGCGCAAACGACGCTCAGGCCCTGAAGGTTCTCCAGGAAGCAGAAGCACACAATGGTCCGTCTCTGATCATCTGCTACTGCCCCTGCATCAACCACGGTTTCGATCTCAACAGCCAGCTTCAGCACCAGAAGATGGCAGTGGATTCCGGTTACTGGACTCTGCTCCGTTACAATCCGGCTCTCGCCGCCGAAGGAAAGGCTCCGCTTATCCTCGACTCCAAGAAGCCGACGATCCCGGTTGCAGAATACATCTACACCGAAAACCGCTACAAGCAGCTCACCCGTAACAATCCGGAAGTGGCCAAGAAGCTCGCCGACGACCTCCAGAAGGAAGTCGATGCACGCTACGCATTCTACGATGCCATGTCCAAGGATACCGAAGGGCTGATTAGCCTGTAAGAGGTATGAGCACGGTCGCTTCGCTCCCTCCGGAGAGTGAGCGCGGCCTTACGGCCTTTGAGGTTATTAGTAAAACGAGAGTCGAGAGAAATTTCGGCTCTCGTTTTTTACGAATACGTTCCTACGGACCTTTGAGAAAGTCATCCCCACGATGGCGGGAATCTATTTTTGGTAACGTATATTTTCTTTCGCAAATTCCGCTAAGGGGGTAAAAAAATAGGATGTTCCAATTTTTAGATTTGAAATAACCACAAATCAAACACAA
>NZ_FQWR01000049.1:0-5283 GCF_900129735.1 Fibrobacter sp. UWCM
AGAAAAATGAAAAAAAGTGAAATTTTTTCGAGAAAAACCCTTGCCAAACTTCCAGAAAATTCTATAATTGGCCTCACCTTCGGAAACGATGGTACGGCAGCCCTGAGAGGCCGCCGGGAAGCTTGAAGGAATCGGAGATGTGCTTAGTGACGGACCAAGAAGTTAATTCTTGAAGTCAATTACGAACGTGATAACGGGACCAAGACTTTAAAAAATCAATGAAGAGTTTGATCCTGGCTCAGAACGAACGCTGGTGGCGTGTCTTATACATGCAAGTCGAGCGGTCCAGCAATGGATAGCGGCGAACGGGTGAGTAACGCGTAAGCAATCTGCCCCGCATATTGGGATAGCCGTGCCAACGCGCGGATAATACCGAATAACGTGGCCCCGGACATCCGGGGTTGACGAAAGATTCATCGATGCGGGATGAGCTTGCGTCCGATTAGCTAGTTGGCGGGGCAACGGCCCACCAAGGCGACGATCGGTAGCCGGCCTGAGAGGGTGATCGGCCACATTGGGACTGAGATACGGCCCAGACTCCTACGGGAGGCAGCAGTAGGGAATATTGCACAATGGGGGAAACCCTGATGCAGCAACGCCACGTGTGGGAAGAAGCATTTCGGTGTGTAAACCACTGTCGTGAGGGAATAATACGCGTCTTCGGGCGCGGGGGAATGTACCTCGAAAGGAAGCACCGGCAAACTTCGTGCCAGCAGCCGCGGTAATACGAGGGGTGCAAGCGTTGTTCGGAATCACTGGGCGTAAAGGGAGCGTAGGCGGATGTTCAAGCGGATTGTACAATACCGGGGCCCAACCCCGGACCTGCAGTCCGAACTGGACATCTTGGATAGTTCAGGGGCAGGCGGAATTCCTGGTGTAGCGGTGGAATGCGTAGAGATCAGGAAGAACACCGATGGCGAAGGCAGCCTGCTGGGGACTCATCGACGCTGAGGCTCGAAAGCGCGGGTAGCAAACAGGATTAGATACCCTGGTAGTCCGCGCCGTAAACGATGCATACTGGGTGTCCGGGGTTCGCCCCGGGTACCGCAGCCAACGCGTTAAGTATGCCGCCTGGGGAGTACGTACGCAAGTATGAAACTCAAAGGAATTGACGGGGGCCCGCACAAGCGGTGGAGCATGTGGTTTAATTCGAAGCAACGCGCAGAACCTTACCAGGGTTTGACATGGGATCGCCGCGGCGAGAGATCGCCGTTTTGCAGCAATGCAACGATCCGCACAGGTGCTGCATGGCTGTCGTCAGCTCGTGTCGTGAGATGTTGGGTTAAGTCCCGCAACGAGCGCAACCCACGTTTCCAGTTGCCACCCGCAAGGGGGCCCTCTGGAGAGACTGCCGGGGACAACCCGGAGGAAGGTGTGGATGACGTCAAGTCCTCATGGCCCTTACATCCTGGGCTACACACGTGCTACAATGGTCGGTACAATGGGTCGCAACGCCGCGAGGCGGAGCCAATCCTCAAAGCCGGCCTCAGTTCGGATCGGAGTCTGCAACTCGACTCCGTGAAGCTGGAATCGCTAGTAATCGTGGGTCAGCACACCACGGTGAATACGTTCCCGGGCCTTGTACACACCGCCCGTCAAGCCATGGGAGAAGGGAGTGCTCGAAGCCGCCTCGGCGTCTAAAGCAAGACCTTTGACTGGGGCTAAGTCGTAACAAGGTAGCCGTACCGGAAGGTGCGGCTGGATTACCTCCTTTAAGGAGTAAACGCGGATTCAATCCGCACGCCTGTTACCGTTCAGTTGACGCCCGTCACCCAAGCACGTCTCCGATTCTTTTACGAGCCCGGGTCTGTAGCTCAGCTGGTTAGAGCACCGCTCTGATAAGGCGGGGGTCAATGGTTCAAGTCCATTCAGGCCCATAGCTTTCGGGGTTATAGCTCAACTGGTAGAGCGCCAGCTTTGCAAGCTGGATGTTAGGAGTTCGAGTCTCCTTAGCTCCAGTAGCGCCCCCGGGCGCATGATTCATGTCCGAGCGGCATGATGCAGATTGAAATTACGGCAGTGGAAATAACAAAGCAATCAAGCGAGAGTGACTTGAAGCACCAAGTAAGGTGGATTCGAGCTGCTCATGCGGCAGAACAGAGCTGAATCGCTGGAAAGAAGATTATGCGAAAGAATGCACGCGGGGGATGCCTAGGCATCTGCCGGCGACGAAGGACGTGCCAAGCCACGATAGTCCGGTACGAGGCGCAAAGGGCCTTTGACTGCCGGGATTCCGAATGGGGAAACCCACGCGCAAGCGTACCCACCGGCCGAATACATAGGCCGGAGGGGGCAAACCCGGGGAACTGAAACATCTCAGTACCCGGAGGAAAAGAAATCAACCGAGATTCCCTGAGTAGTGGTGAGCGAAAGGGGAGCAGCCCAGCCGATACATGATTCCTGGAACGAGAGCGAAGCGGGATGGAAAGCCCCCCCACAGCAGGTGACAGGCCTGTAGCGATCGTGAACGGAACATGCGGCGAAGAGTAGGGCGGGACACGTGAAATCCTGCCTGAAGACGGGGGGACCACCCTCCAAGGCTAAATACGAGCAGATGACCGATAGTGCACAGTACCGTGAGGGAAAGGTGAAAAGCACCCCGAGAGGGGAGTGAAATAGCGCCTGAAACCGCGTGCATACATTCTGTCGGAGGAGGGATTCATCCCTCTGACGGCGTGCCTTTTGTTTAATGAGCCAGCGAGTTGCTCGTGTACGGCAAGGTTAAGGGCCTCAGGTCCGGAGCCGAAGCGAAAGCGAGTCTCAACTGGGCGACCAGTCGTACACGGCAGACACGAAGCCTTAGTGATCTACCCATGACCAGGCTGAAGCGGAAGTAACATTCCGTGGAGGGCCGAACCGATATACATTGAAACGTGTCCGGATGAGTTGTGGGTAGGAGCGAAAGACCAATCAAACTGGGCGATAGCTTGTTCTCCTCGAAACATATTTAGGTATGGCGTCATGTTACTTTCACGGGGGTAGAGCACTGGCAGGACTAGGGGGCACACCCGCTTACCAAACCCTATCAAACTCCGAATACCGTGAACAGGATGCATGGCAGACAGCCCGCGGGTGATAAGATCAGCGGACGAAAGGGAAACAACCCGGACCATCGACTAAGCGTCCCCAAGTATGTGTTAAGTGGGAAAGGATGTGGGGTTGCACAGACAGCCAGGAGGTTAGCTTAGAAGCAGCTATCCTTTAAAGAAAGCGTAATAGCTCACTGGTCAAGCGACCCCGCGCCGAAAATGATCGGGACTAAACACATCACCGAAGTCGTGGGCTCCAGCAATGGAGCGGTAGAGGAGCGTTCCGCAGGCCTGGGAAGGCGGGTGGCGATGCCCGCTGGAG
The DNA here is from genome assembly GCF_900129735.1 of Fibrobacter sp. UWCM. Taxonomy (NCBI): domain Bacteria; kingdom Pseudomonadati; phylum Fibrobacterota; class Fibrobacteria; order Fibrobacterales; family Fibrobacteraceae; genus Fibrobacter; species Fibrobacter sp. UWCM. Next base: position 3,352 of record NZ_FQWR01000049.1, read on the forward strand.
GTACCGGAAACGAGAATGCTGGCATGAGTATGCGAAAATGCGGGTGAAAAACCCGCACACCGTAAGTCCAAGGTTTCCTGGGCAAGGATAATCCTCCCAGGGTGAGTCGGGATCTAAGACGAGGCCGAGAGGCGTAGCCGATGACGACCCGGTTAATATTCCGGGACCGCGCGGAAGGCGTCACCACCGACGGGGTGACGCATGGGACAGTGCGTAGCTGCTGATGGACGCAGCGGAAGGTATGCGAGGCTCTAGGGCGGCAAATCCCCCTAGTACATGCCCCAGGTACCGGACCCCGCGAAGGCTTCGGCCGGAGCGGGAGTCGCATGGGCCCGTGCCAGGAAAAACCCCTAAGGGAGCCGACGCGCGCCCGTACCGTAAACCGACACAGGTGGACGAGGCGAATAGCCTAAGGTGCTCGAGACAACTCGGGAGAAGGAACTCGGCAAATTAACCCCGTAACTTCGGGATAAGGGGAGCCTCCCATGGTGGGCGTGGACAGCGCGAAGCCACAGGAGGTCGCAGGGAAACGGCAGAAGCGACTGTTTACCAAAAACACAGGGCCATGCTAACACGCAAGTGGACGTATATGGTCTGACACGTGCCCGGTGCCGGAAGGTTAACAGGAGGGGTCAGCGCAAGCGAAGCCCTGAATCGAAGCCCCGGTAAACGGCGGCCGTAACTATAACGGTCCTAAGGTAGCGAAATTCCTTGTCGGGTAAGTTCCGACCTGCACGAATCGTGTAACGACTTCTGCACTGTCTCCTCCCGGGACTCGGCGAAATTGCAGTGCCGGTGAAGATGCCGGCAACCCGCACCTGGACGGAAAGACCCCATGAACCTTCACTGTATTTTGGCACTGGTTTTAGGACTGGCATGTGTAGGATAGGTGGGAGGCTTCGAAGCGGCGACGCCAGTCGTCGTGGAGCCGCCCTTGAAATACCACCCTTGCCCGTTTTGAGATCTAACCTCGTCCCGTCATCCGGGACAGGGACCATGCCTGATGGTCAGTTTGACTGGGGCGGTCGCCTCCTAAAAGGTAACGGAGGCATCCAACGGTTCCCTCAGCGCGGTCGGCAATCGCGCGCAGAGCATAAAGGCATAAGGGAGCTTGACTGCGAGGCGGACACGCCGAGCAGGTACGAAAGTAGGGCTTAGTGATCCCGCGGTTTAGCGTGGAATTGCCGTTGCTCAATGGATAAAAGGTACTCTGGGGATAACAGGCTGATCTCCCCCAAGCGTCCATAGCGACGGGGAGGTTTGGCACCTCGATGTCGGCTCGTCGCATCCTGGGGCTGGAGAAGGTCCCAAGGGTTTGGCTGTTCGCCAATTAAAGCGGCACGCGAGCTGGGTTCAGAACGTCGTGAGACAGTTCGGTCCCTATCCGGTGTGGGCGTTGGAGACTTGAGGGAAGCTGTCCTTAGTACGAGAGGACCGGGACGGACGAACCTCTGTTGTACCGGCTGTCGCGCCAGCGGCATTGCCGGGTAGCCATGTTCGGATCGGAGAAACGCTGAAGGCATCTAAGCGTGAAGCCGTTCCCAAGATCAGGTCTCCCCGGGGTTCAACCCCCTGTAGGGCCGTCGGAGACTACGACGTCGATAGGCCACAGGTGTAAGCGCGGCGACGCGTTGAGCCGAGTGGTACTAATAGCCCGTGAGGCATTTCATCTGTTTCAACGATTCAGTTCGCGGCCGCGTGAGCAGCCCGGACCCGCCTGGCGCTTCAGTGAGCACCCGCGGATTGCTTATCCCACTGCCGAAGTGTTTGTTTCAGCGGTTCTCGAGAGAGGGTCATACCCGTTCCCATTCCGAACACGGAAGTCAAGCCTCCCTTCGCCGATGGTACCTGGCCCCCGGGCCCGGGAGAGTAGGGCGCCGCTGGATTCTCGGGCCCCTTGAGCTAACGCTCGAGGGGCCCTTCTTTTTTATA
>NZ_FQWR01000047.1:0-6556 GCF_900129735.1 Fibrobacter sp. UWCM
GTATACCACTTAACAAGAAAAAAGGATATATTTTAACTTAACCGGTAATGAATATGGTTGTTCATGAACCCACTATTAAAAAACCTACAAATCCACATTACAAAAAGCACCCTGTCAACGACAGGGTGCTTTTAAATGCTTTGTGACCTGTTACTAGTCTTTCTTTTCGCGCTTGCTGGCGCATTCCTCGCAGGGGCAGTGATAGCAGTCGCCAGTTTCTTCGTAGTCCTTGCCGCTCCAGCAGTAGGTGCAGAGCTGGTCTTCGGGGAGCCCGATGGCGTGAATCACGTCGTCGATGCGCTGGAAGGCAAGCGTCGTGAGGTTCAGCTTCTTGCGGATGTATTCGACCATGTCCTTGTAGGGTTGGCCATCCGGATCGGTGTACTTCTCGATTTCTGCGTTCTCGCCTTCCTGGTCGCGGATGTAGCGGCGCGTAATCAGGTCGTACTCGTTCTTGGAGCGCGAGAAGTTGATGAACTTGCAGGGGTAAACGAGCGGCGGGCATGCGATACGCATGTGCGTTTCTTTACAACCAAGTGAATAAAGCTTCAAGGCCTGCTTTCCGAGCTGCGTGCCGCGCACGATGGAGTCGTCGCAGAATACGAGACGGCGGTCCTTGATGAGGCCCGGGATGGGAATGAGCTTCATGGAGGCCACGCGTTCGCGCTGTTTCTGGTCTTGCGGCATGAAGGAGCGGGCCCAGGTGGGCGTGTACTTCACGAAGGGGCGCGCGAACTTGATGCCGGCCTCGTGCGCGTAACCGAGGGCGTGCGACGTGCCGGAATCCGGAATACCGCAGGCGGCATCGGCTTCGGTGGGGGTGCGCTTTGCGAGCGCGGAGCCACAGCGGTAGCGTGTCATTTCCACATTGCGGCCTTCGTAGCTCGAGGCGGGGTAGCCGTAGTAGACCCAGAGGAACGAGCAGATTGCCATTTTCTTGCCGGGCTTGACGAGCGTGATGTCGCCATCGGGCGTGAGTTCCACGATTTCGCCCGGGCCGATGTCACGAACGTGTTCGTACCCGAGGTTGTGGAGCGCGCAGCTTTCTTGCACGGCAATCATCGAGCCTTCTTTTTTACCGAGAACGATGGGCGTGCGTCCCCAGCGGTCGCGGCTCGCGAAGAACCTGCCGTCGCTGTCCATGAGCAAGATAGAGCAGCTGCCCTTCACCTTCTCGTGGACGTACTTGAGGCCGTCGACAATCGAGTCGCGGGTCGCGATGAGCGCGGATACGACTTCGGTCGGGCCAACCATGCCGCTCGTCGTGGAGTACTGGAGCTGCATGCAGTTGTTCTTGAAGAGTTCGTCCTTCAGTTCCTCGATGTTCGTGAGGAGGCCCACGGTGACAATCGCGAATGTCCCGAGCTTGGAGGTCATGACGAGCGGCTGCGGGTCGGTGTCAGAGATGACACCGATGCCCACCTTGCCGGAGAACGCAGCGAGGTCGTGCTCGAACTTGCTACGGAACGGCGTGTTCTGGATGTTGTGGATGGAACGGTGGAACTTGCCACTGCCGTTCAAGACAGCCATACCGCCGCGGTGTGTACCTAGATGTGAATGGTAGTCTGTCCCGAAAAAGAGGTCGCTTACGCAATCTTCCTTAGAAACAACACCACAAAAGCCGCCCATATAGATCTCCTTGAGAAAAGGCCTGAATTTTACGAAGACAAAAATAAAAAAATGATGGCCGAACTGTCCTTTTACTCTCCGAGGCAGTTGTCCATCGCGGCGATAATCTTCTTCTTGTCCATGTGCTGGCCAATGAAGACGAGGCGGATGATGCGGTCACCGTACTTTTCGTCCCACACCTTTACGAGGTCGGGGTTCTCGCGCAGCAGGCGCTTCTGCTCTTCTTCGCTTTCGCTGGCGAACCAGGGCCCGAAATTCTGTGCGGAAGCCTGCTTGCCGGCCTGCTCGAACAGGTAGCTGTTGTTGCGTTCGTCCTCGAACCACACGAGGCCCTTGGTGCGGATGATGCTCGTGGGGTAGTTGTCAAGGAACGTCTCGAACTTGTCGCGGACAAGCGGGCGGCGGCGTTCGTACACGAACGTGCTGATGCCGTACTCGTCGCCATGCGGATGGTCCTTGTCGTGGTGGTGGCCGCAATGGCACACGCCGTGCTCGTGGTCGCAGTGGCTATGGTCATCATGCTCGTCGTGGTCATCATCATGGTCGTGGTGATGCTCGTGTTCGTCGTGGTCATCATCGTCGTCTTCGGGCTTCGTCTCTTTCATGAGTTCCTTGGCCCAGGCGGCGGAGTTCCCGACCTTCTCGAAGTCGAACTGCTTGGTATCGAGGATGTCCTTCATCTCGACCTTGCCGTAGTTCGTTTCGATCATCTTGGCTTCGGGCTGGAGCGCGCGGACAACCGCCTTCACGTGCTCAAGGTCGTTCTTGCTGATGGAATCGACCTTGTTCATCACGATGGTGTTGCAGAACTCAATCTGCTGGATAAGGAGGTTCGCGATGTCTTCTTCTTCGAGGTCGTTCGAAAGCAATTTCTGGCCGCCGGCGAATTCGTCGGCGAGGCGGGCCACGTCCACCACGGAAACGACGTTGTCGAGGTGGCAGGCGAGAGGGCGTCCGTCGCGGCTCTGCAGCTGGCTGCCCGCCATGCAGATGGTCTGCGCGATAGGCACGGGCTCGCAGATGCCGCTTGCCTCGATGAGGATGTAGTCGAACTTGTTCATCTCGAGGAGTTCGGCAATCTGTTCCAGGAGGTCGGTCTTGAGGGAGCAGCAGATGCAACCATTGGAGAGCGGCACAACCTTGCCGGAATCTTCCTTCGTGATGTTCCCGCCCTTCTCGATGAGCGTCTGGTCGATGTTCACTTCGCCGATGTCGTTCACGATGACGGCGACGTGGTAACCCTGCTGGTTGTTGAGGACAAAGTTCAGGAGGGTCGTCTTTCCGGCTCCGAGGTAACCGGTGAGCAGCGTAATAGGTACAGATTTCATTTTCATATCCTTCGGATGAATTTTCTTTTGTTTAAAAAGGCCGCAGGCCCTGGAGCCGACGGCCTGGAAATACGTTTTGCGCGAACAGCGGTCGCTCTGTGAGCGACAAGCGCCTGGTATTAACTAGGCGCGGTCGCGAGAGTGAGCGCAGACCGGAGAATAATTCCCCGAGTCTAGCGCGAACGGTCGCTTTACAGTTCCGGCTTCTTGCCGGTGAGGCGCACGAAGATTTCTTCGTACTTGGCAAGCGTGTTCTTCACGACGTCTGCCGGGATTTCCGGACCCGGGTAGGTCTTGCCCCAGTCGAGAGTTTCGAGCCAGTCACGCACGTACTGCTTGTCGAAGCTTTCCTGGTTCTTGCCCACCTGGTACTTGTCGGCCGGCCAGTAGCGGCTGGAGTCCGGCGTGAGCACTTCGTCGATGAGCACGGTTTCGCCGTCGATTTCACCGAATTCGAACTTGGTGTCGGCGAGGATGATTCCCTTGCTGGCAGCGTAGTCGCGGGCCTTCGTGTAGATGTCCAACGACATGCTCTTGAGTTCGGTGGCGACCTTTTCGCCCACGATGTCGAAGGTCTGTTCAAAGCTGATGTTCTCGTCGTGGCCAACGTCGGGCTTGGTGCTCGGCGTGTAGAGCGGAGTCTCGAGTTTCTGGCAGAGCTGCAGGTTGGAGGGGAGCACGTGACCGCAGATGCGGCCAGTCTTCTGGTAGTCCTTCCAGCCGGAACCCACGATGTAGCCGCGCACGATGCATTCCACGGAGTGGCGCTTGGCCTTCTTCACGATCATGGAACGGCCGCGCAGGTAGTCGGCGTGCTTCTTGAGCACTTCGGGGTATTCGTTCACGTCGGCGGTGATGAGGTGGTTCTTCATGCCGAGGTGCTTGAACCAGAACAGCGAAAGCTGGTTGAGGATTTTGCCCTTACCAGGGATCGGGGTGGGGAGCACCACGTCAAAAGCGGAAAGACGGTCGCTGGCGACCATCAGGAAGCTGTCGCCCAGGTCGTACATGTCGCGTACTTTGCCCTGGTGGAACAGCGGAACTTCGGTAATGGGGGTATCAAATTTTAAGCTCATAGTGGCCGTAAATTTAGCAAAATTTGCGCCATTCGGGCATGTTTTGAGTTGCAAGTTACTAGTTACTGGCTAATTGTTAAATAGGATTCCGTGTGATAATAATGTTTTTTACTTGCGTTCAGGCCGGAAAAGTGTATTTTTGGATTAGGAGATATGGGATTATGAAAAAACTTGGTGCGGCTTTAGTCACAGTAATGCTTGTTGCGGGGGCATCTCTTGCTGCCCCGTTCAACCCGGCTCCGCGGAAAATCGACAACGGGGGAGATTCGCTTACGGTTATTGTCGTGGGCGACGAGCGCTTCTTCTACGTTACCACGGAATCGGGCGACCTGCTCGTTCAGGGGAAAGACAACCTGTACTACTATGCCGACCAGGACGGCCTCCCCACGAAGGTAAAGGCCCGTGATGCCGATGCACGTGGCTCCGTTGCCCGCGATGCAGGCGGTTCGGCGCTCGAAGGGTCGCGTCCAGGTGCATCGAGGGCGAGGCAGTTCCGGCCCGCCGTGAACCGCGAAAAGCAGATGGAGGCCTACCGCAGGCTCCACCCGGCGAGGGTAATGCCGCAGGATACCGCAAAGGCGGAACGTGCCCCGTGGGTCCCGACCCGGGCGAGGAATTCCTCGGATGCGGGCAAGCGCGCCCTGCTCAAGATGGTCTCGCCGAACGGGTTCGTGAATGGCGAGAATCGCTTTCCCGTTGCCTTCGTGGAATTCGGGAGTGAGACGAACCTCGATTCGACCTCCATGTACAACAGGTTCAACAGGGAAGGCGACACCAAGGGCGGCTATGTGGGCTCGGTGCGGGACTATTTTCACGACCAGTCGATGGGAGTATTCACGCCCGGCTTCGACCTCTATTTCGTGAAGGTGAACGCGAACCTTGCCGACTATATCAAGAAGGAAGCGTTCTTTGTAAAGCTCACGATAGATGCCATCAAGCAGAAGTATCCGTCGTTCGATGCCCGCCGGTACGATGCCGATAACGACGGCGAGGTGGACATGCTTGGCGTGATTCATGCCGGGCCGACTTTCTATTCCAATAACGTATCGTTTGGCGGATTCCATTACCAGCTGAAGTACAGGAACAACGGCGATGTCGGCGTTCAGGATGCGGGCAACGGGAAAAAGTTCAACCGTTACCTGGTTATAAGCCAGAAGTCCGACCTTTTCCCGTCTTTTCTGCACGAGTTCAGCCATTCCATGGGGCTCAAGGACCACTACTGCGTGCACGGGTGCCACAATTCGAGCGACTATACCGATTCGCTCTACCAGTCGCCGGGAGTGTATTACTGGGACGTGATGGCTACGGGGATGTATGCGAACAACAGCGTCTCGCCGCCCGGGTATAGCGCGTTTGAACGCAATTTCATGGGTTGGATGGACTATGTGGAGCTGGACCCGTCGGTGGATGTGACGGCGATTCCGCCCCTGAATACGAGCAACGTTGCCTACAAGGTTCCGGTTCCCTCGACCGAGGACGAATGGTTCGTGCTGGAAAATCGCCAGCTTACCGGCTGGGATGCGAAGCTCCCGAATCACGGCCTGCTCGTGTGGCATATCGACTACGATTATGACTCGTGGTTCAACAATACCCTGAACGATAATCCTGCACATCAGCGTGTCGACGTGGTGGAAGCGGGCACTATCAAGGTGCCGGACTACAGCGGCGGATTCAGGGCGAAGAATTTTGTCGACGACCCGTTCCCGGGCTCGCAGAAGGTGACCAAGCTGGAACGGTTCCCCGCGTGGAAGAACTCCGTGTCTTTCGGGCTGTTCTCTATTACCGAGAAAGATACTTTGGTCTGCTTCGCGACGCGGAGCGGCGTGCGGGTAGACAACTGCACTTACGGCGCGGAATCCAGCAGCAGTGCGGTTTCGAGCAGCAGTTCCGCGAATTCCTCCTCCAGCGTCACACCGCAGTCGAGCAGCAGCGAGACAAGTGTGTCCAGCAGTAGCGGGCTTATCGAATCGAGTTCTGCGACGACGGTTGCATCGCCTGTGCACGGTGCGGGAACGTTCCGCCTGCGGGTTGAGGGTTCGCGCCTGCATGTCGATGCGCTTGTAGCGGGCGAGAAGTTGCTCCAGGTGTTTGACCTGCAGGGGAACTTGCTTCTCCAGGACCGCCTTGCGGGCGAATCTATGGAGTATGACCTGGCCCACTTTGGGCATGGCGCGCGTGTTGTACGCGTGTCGGGTGCGAGCGTTTCGGCGGTCCGTGCAATCCGCCTGAAATAAACGGTATTTATAAATGCCGGAGGAGGGACCTGCCTGTTCAGGCTGGCTGGCCTTTTGTGCTCCCGGCCTTTCGTATATAGAACAATGTGTTGCATATAGATATAATTTGTGATAAATCTTATTGAAAATGCTAAAAATATCTAAAAAATTTAATTTTTGTTGCATAAGATTATTGACTTTTGAAAGTTTTAGATTGGACCATGCAGGAGTTTAATAAGAGGGTAGCATAAGCTACTATATTCATTGCGCAACCCCAAAAAGGTAAAACAATGGCAAAAGTCAACTACAA
>NZ_FQWR01000060.1:0-1348 GCF_900129735.1 Fibrobacter sp. UWCM
GATTAGGCAAGTCTTTTTCTGTAAATTCATGCACAAAAAGCAGATTTTTCCATTTCCTTCTCGGTTAAGTAAGCTTTTTCTTCCATCCATTCCTCGTGTTGTTCCATCAGTAGCGAGCCGATGAGCCTCTCGCACGATTCTGGATTCGGGAAGACGCCTACGACTTTTGTCCTCTTCTTGATTTCCTTGTTCAGGCGTTCTACGCAGTTCGATGTCCTGATTCTTCGCCACCATCCCTCGTTGAAGTCGAAGTAGGTCATGGATTCCTCCGCGTTGCTTTCCAGCCAATCCGCGAAGGACTGGTGCTTCTTGGTCTCGGACCAGTATTGCACAGCACCGCGTAGCGCCATGAGCGCATTCGCCTTGTCCACTTGGGAAAAGATGTTCCGCATTGTCCTGGCGATCTCCTTGCGCTCCTCGATTTTCCTCGCATACGCCTGCGCGTTCTGGCAGAGATGGAAGTAGCAGCGCTGCCAGGGAACCGCCGGGAACACGGCCTTCCTCGCCGCCTTCATTCCCGGGTGGTCGTCACTCACTATCAGCGTCACGCCGTGCATGCCCCGATTCACCAGGCTCGTGAAGAACGTCCTCCAGTGAACCTCGGCTTCGCTAGTAGAAACAGACATCCCGACCACCTCGCGCTTGCCTGCGGCATTGATTCCTATAGCCTGCAGTACTGCGGCATCTACGACGGAACCGTTCATGCGGACTCGCTGATATTCCGCATCTACGTAGAGAACCGAATAGCATCCAAGGGGCCTCTCCCTGAACAGCCGTATCTCCTCGTCGAGCGTCTTCGCCGCATCCGACACCTGCGTGGAACTGACTTCGAGCCCGCACATTTTTTCGAGGATGTTCTTCACCTTGCGGGTGGAGACTCCCTGGACGTACATCTCCGCCATGGCGAGCGTCAGCGCCCTCTCGGAACGAAGCCCCTTTGTCAGCGATCGCGGGTAGAAGTCGCAGTCCCGTGTCTGCGGTATCGACAGGACCACGGATCCGGAGCGCATTTTGACCGTCTTCGACTTGAAGCCGTTGGCGTAGCCCAGGCGGCCTTCGGTACGCTCGTACGCACCCGCGTTCAGGAATGCCTCCCGTTCCAGGCGCATCGCCTCGTTCATGGCCATCCGGAAGAGTTCCATCAGAAAATCGGGTCCCTGGTCGATTAGGGCTTTCAAAATTGTCGGGTCAAAACTATATTTGTTTTCGGAGTTCTCCATATTTAGTCCTTTATTTGATTTGTGGTAAAACCAAAAATAGGATGTGGAAACTCCACTTTTTGTTTATAGGGCCCAAAAGCGCAAAATTTCAGGCTCTTTTGATTTTACAGAAAGAAATTTACATCTTC
>NZ_FQWR01000018.1:0-75789 GCF_900129735.1 Fibrobacter sp. UWCM
TCGAAATCCAGGAGCCCGAGGAAGTAGATGCGCGGCAGTTCGTACTTCTCGCTGGTGTGCACCTGGTTCTCGATGACGCGCGAGATGTAGTATTCTACGCGGTCGCGGAAGAAGTCGTCGCCCTGCTGCTGGACTTCGACCAGCACCTTTTCACCGGCGTTGGTCGTGCCGATGATGTCCAGAATGCAGTCCTTCTTGTTGAAAACGCCGGGGAATTCCTGCATTTCGAGGGTGATGTCCTTGATGGCGTCGTCACCCTGCAGGCCAAGCATTGCATTCACGAGCGAGATGAGGAGCGTGTGGTCCTTTTCCTCGGCGAAGACAATCTTGAAAATGCCGTCGCTAAGAATGTAGGCGTATTTGTAGAGTTCCTGATACTTGAGGAGGTTGCTCTTGTCGATTTCCATCGCCTTGAGCAGGGAGTAGTGTTGCGTGCGGTTCATGTAGTGTTGTCATTCCCGCGTAGGCGGGCGGACAGCACTTAGCACTTTTATACGATACTTGGCAACTTGTTGCCATAGTAGAGTTATCCTCTTTGGGGAAGTGCTTAGTGCGCGTGGCCACCATGGTGGGAATCTCCTGTTTGAAGTTGCGGTTTTGGCTTGCAAACGGAAAATGCTGGGACGTAGAACACCTGCGGCACCAGACGGTTGCCGCTCGCAAACCAGTTGAATGACTGATTTTTACGTCCACTTTTTACGGTAGACGGTGCTCTACGTTGATAACCATGGGGCCGGACTCCCCAAAGGGTTCCTGTCCTCGAATTGCGGGTTAGTCGCGCCACGCAAAGGGAGAACGGCATCAAGCAGATAGTTTAACGGCCTGCCCTGATTCTATCGGTGTCGGCAGGATTAACGGAATCTACGGAAACGAATATACAATTTTTCAGAAAAAAGTGGAAAAATTTTTTTTGATTAAGAAAACGCCTGCGGGAGCGTGTCAATGACATCGCTTGGGAGCATGCTGAATGCGCCGAGTTTTTCGCGGGCTATGCGGCCCGCTTTTTGGTGTAAAAGTGCGCCGAGTACGGCGGCTTCGGGGGCGGGAGTGCCTTGTGCGAGGAGTGCCGCGATGATTCCCGTGAGAACGTCGCCGGAGCCGCCCTTGGCAAGGCCCGAGTTGTGTGCGGGCACGATGAACACGCGACCGTCGGGAGCGGCGACGAAGGTCGGCGCGCCCTTCAGGAGAATGACCTTCTTCGTGTTGCGGGCGATGTCACGAAGTAGTTTGGGTATGTCGATATCGTTTGTCGGGAGCGCTCCGAAAAGCCTTTCGAATTCCCGGCGGTGCGGCGTGAGGATTGCCGCAGTTTCGATGCTGTGAAGGTAAGATGCCGCGCCCGAAGTGGGGCTTGCGGATGTCTTGTTGTGTGTGGCGATGGCGTTCAGCGCGTCGGCGTCGATGACCAGCGGACAATTGAGCTGCGGGAGTATTTCGATTACGGCGTCGCGCGTGCATTCGACGCTCCCTATCCCCGGCCCGATGGCGAGTGCCTGGTTGTGCTTCGCCTTCTCGAGAATTTGCGGGATGTGAGCGGGGGAGAGCGCTGTGGCTCGATCGTCCGTGGAATCCGCATCTTGACCTGCGATATCTTGCAGGTTTACGAATACGGGTTCCGAAAGTTTTGCCTGCAGTACGGACATCACGGCTTCGGGGCTCGCGAGGGTCACGAGGCCGGCGCCGCTCCGGAGTGCTGCTTGCGTGCAGAGCGCGGCGGCTCCCGGCATGTCGCCGGAGCCTGCGACAATCATGGCGCAGCCCTGGGTGCGCTTGTCGCCCCAGTCGTCGCGCTCGGGCAGCATCTGCGGGATGAGCGCCTCGGTGGCGAGGAACGTGTTTTCGCTGAACTGTGCGACGGTACTTGCGGGGTAGCCGAGCGGCGCGACCGAGGCTTCCCCGAATGCGGGCCCGCCTTCGCGCGTGTATGCGTCCAGCCGCGGGAACCCGAACAGGAGGGTTTCAAGTGCGTGTATGCAGGGTTCGCGACGCACGTGTTCCTGTGAGTCGTAGCCGGTGGGTGCGTCGGCCGCGACAACCGGGATGTTTGATGCGGCAATGTCGCGGACCGCGGCTGCGTACAGTTCCCGCAGTTCGCCGTGCGCGCCGTTCCCGAGCATGCAATCTACGGCCAGCGTGAAGCCTGCGTATCTCGGAGCCTGCGGTAAACTTTCCAGCGCTGTTTCTGCCTGCGATAAACTTTCCGGCGCAGTTTCTGCCCGCGACAAACCTTCCGGTACCGGAGAATACATGACAAGCCTTCCGCCAACCTGCGCAAAATCTTCCAGCGCCATCTTGGCTTCGTTCTGGAACCTGTCTGCTGCGGCAAGCGAATACGTTGTGCAGGGGATTCCCGCTTCGATAAGCAACTTCGCGAGTACGAGCCCGTCACCTCCGTTGTTACCCCCGCCGACAAACACCGCCACCGATCGCGGTGCATTCCCGGCCCCGCGATAAGCATCTAAAACCTCGACCACCTTCTGGAACAGCGCGGCTCCCGCCTGTTTCATCAGTTCATAACCGGCCTCAATCGCCGCGCGCGTCTCACCTTCAATTGGGGCGTCTGTCTGGCGAACGTCCTTGGCGAGCGCTTCCTTGGCGGCCTTGTCAAGTGCACGCATCCCCTCGGTCGAGAGGACGGGCATGAGTTCCGAAAAGCTGAACTGGTCGAGGAGTTTCATACTTTGAATATAAATTTATACAGCGGCCTTTGACAAGACCTCGATGGCGTATTCGCTGTACTTGACGCCGCCTTTTGCTGCATTGCGCTTCAGCCCTTCAATGACCCAGGTCGGCAAACGGAAAGATGCCATCTTCGTTGCTTCGCGGGCCTTGCGGGCCTTGATTTCCTTTACGGTTTCTTCCCAGGGGCCGTTGCTGACGATTGCGGTTCCATTGGCGAGGGCTTCTTTGAAATCTTCTGAAAAATCGTGCTCGTTAAAATAACGGAGTTCTTCTTCCGTCATGTCGGGCTTTTCCATTACCTTGAATTCCATATTTTTTCCTCGTTTTTGTGTGCGCGCCTTGCCGTGACGACTGTGTACAGGTCTTTTTCTAATACGACTATCCATATATCTCCGTCAATTTTTCCGATAGCGATATAACGATCGGGGTTAGATTTTGATGAAATGAGAATTCTGTTCCCTTTGACTATTTTCGCAGCCATTTCGTGAGTGGATGTTCTCTCATCGAATTTTTCAAATGCGTGTTTTATGATTTTCATAATTAATATACAAATTGTATTACAAATTGTCAATACGCTAAATAACTTTAAAATTGCGCCAAAATACAATTATAAGTGCATGCTTCTAAGAAAAAGTTTTATTGGCCCCCTCGCGTTTGATGTCGCTTTTGTACTGCTCACGATCAAATATAAATAAACAGAATGTCAAAACATGACATTTATAAAAAATGCAGTTGCCCAATATTTGCGTGATTGCGTTAGAACAAATCCAGAGAGCTGTCCAGGTAGATTTCTTCGCGCACATTGAGCTGGTGCTCGGGCTTGGTCATGTAGTAAAGCAGAAATTCCAGGATGATGGCGCTGCCGAGGCTGCGGCCTTCGATTTTGAAGTGCCTGAATCCCGCGGGCGCGTACACGTTCCGGATGTCGTCAATTCCGATGAATCCCGGGTTTTTCATCGCGTCGGAGAATCGGTAGCCCCTCTGGGCGGTGGGCGAAACGCAAACGTGGTCTTCGCAGTTTTCGCCGAGGCTCTTGCGGCTTACGTTCTCGTAGCAGGCCTTGCGGTCGTGACAGCCGAACCAGCAGCATTCATTGCACAGGAACTCGACCTTCTGCTTTTGCACGTCCGTAAGCGTGCTCAGTTTGTCAATTTGCCTGTTGAGTCAAAAATCCGGAACAACGTAACGGAATTCGTCGCGGTTCAGCTCGGCGACAAACGGCCCGAAGTCCGTAATCACCTTCGTGGTGGAAGATATGAAATAGAATCCGGGGTACTTCGCCTTGATGTAATCGAGCAGAAGGTCCGAGTGAACGATGATGCCTGCGCAGCCCCTGCCCTCATTATGGCTGGCGCCGTTCAAACCTGCACCGTTTCCAGCGCCGTTCCTTCCATCGACAAGCCCAGTATCCACGCTCTCGAACATCCTGCACAACTCGTTACACTGTGCATCGGCGAGGTGCTCTTCGCGAATCAGGGAATTGCTGAAGGTGAGCCGTGCCGAAATCCCGTATTCCTTCACGAGTGCCATAACCTTTTCCGGTTCGGCATCCCCGAAACCGACACGCCCGCCGCCCCAGATGCAGTCGCTGGGCGCCCCGTAAATGGAGCCGATTTCACACCAGTCGTAAAAGTATTCCCGGTGGTCGCGCCATAGCGGCAAAAAGGCCTTGTATAGGTCGTAGAACTCGAACAATCCGGGAAGGTGGTAAAAGACTTTTTCCAAGGGGTGTACCGTTGCTTGCGACGAAAATACAAACTGTACTGAAAAATGTCAACACGCCTGTATTTCTCGGGAAAACCCAACTGCTTGTTGTGAAATATCGAAAAACCGCCTAATTTATGCTAATTTCGCCATTTACTGCGTTGTAGTCGTTTACACCGCAATTTGGTTGGCCGCAGTCCCATTCCTACATTATTGATATACATTATATATGGGTAGGTATATGGAGGCCAACACGATGTAAAAACTGGAAATTCTGAGGAGTACAGATATGAAGTTTCCAATACTTCTGTTAGCCGCCGTTACGCTTTCCTTCGCTCAGTGGGGAGGCGGTGGAAAATCCATTAACGATTACAAGAGGGTCTCGGTTTCGGGCCGGGACGTCTATGTCTACGCGCCGTCCGGTGTCGCGGCAAAGAGCCCGTTGCTGCTTTCTTTCCATGGCATGGACCAGGACCCCAATTATCAGCAGTCGAATACCCACTGGGAGGCGGTCGCCGATACGGCCGGTTTTGTCGTTGCGTACCCCAAGGGCGCTACGGGCTACAGCACGTGGGACATTAGCGGTGACAAGGACACCAAGTGGATTACCGAAATTATTAGCCAGCTCGCCAAGGACTACGACATCGATACCAAGCGCGTCTACATGTCGGGCTTCTCGATGGGCGGCATGCTCAGCTACCATGCGATGGGCAAGATTGCAGACAAAATTGCTGCGTTCGCCCCCTGCTCCGGCTACCTGATGGGCGGCCCGGGCCAGGCCATGCGTCCTGTGCCTATTTTCCATACGCATGGAACCAAGGACGACGTGGTGGGTTACAACAATCTCGAAAACAACCTCAAGAGTTACCGCCAGCAGTTCAACTGCCCCGCGCAGGCGGAAGTCGAGGAAAACCACCCGAATAGCGAGAACAGGGCGACGCTCTATTCCTGGGGCCCGTGCGATGACGGTGTCTACGTGAAGCACTTGAAGCTCGAGGGCCGTATGCATAGCCCCTCCAAGGCAGATGTCTCGGATATCTGGAACTTCGTGAAGATGTTCTCGCTCGACGGCGTTGCGGGTGCAATCGAGGTCCCGACCAACAGGGATACCGTTTTCAACGGAACGTTCTCGGATTCGCTCAAGCTTGCCGGATGGAAGTTGCAGACCCATGGCGGCGAAGGCTCCCTGAAGCATACCGAAGGCATGGCCGAAATCAAGGTGACCAGCGTGGGTACGAACGCGTACGACATCCAGATGATCCAGAACGGGATGCACTACGAGAAGGGCCAGAGCTACAAGCTGACCTTCGATGCATACGCCTCCGAGGCAAGGTCGCTCGAAGTGAACCTCGAGAAGGATACTGACCCGTGGACCAGCTACCTGGGCGAGGCGAAGGCGTTTGACCTTGGGACCGACAAGAAGAACTTCGAGATTACGTTTACCATGAAGGAATCTACCGACGAGAACGGGCGCATTTCCTTCAATGCGGGCCTCGCGAAGGGGAACGTGTATATAGACAACGTTGTTATTGCAAAAATCGACGAATCCGAAGTCGGCGGCGGAACAACCTCCATTGCGGGCAAGGCCCTGCTGCAGGCGGGAGAAAGGACGTTCAGCGTGTACAACATGAAGGGCGCCTTCGTGTGCAAACTTAAGGCAACCCGCATGGGCGACGTGCAGGCGAAACTCGATGCGATGAACATCGAAAAGGGCCTGTATGTGGTCAAGGACGGTAACTTTAACCGGATTTTCTCCGTAAAGTAGTGGAATATACCGGGAATGTTCAAGAAGTGCCTTTCGTGATGTAAAAAAACGGAAGGCATTTTGCTTTTTGTAACAAAAAAATATATATTCACTAACTAGAATTTACAACAGTGAGGAAAACAAGATGAAAAAGATACTCGGACTTTTGGCAATCTGCACTCTTGTGGCTTGCAATGAATCCGGCGAAACCGCAGTTGCTCCCGTATCGGGCGGCAACCAGAACGCTTACCAGGACCCGAACCAGCAGCAGGTGAATGCCGACTCCATTTACCAGCATGTGCTCGATTCGATTAACGCGGCGCAGGCAATGTCCTCTGCCACAATCGACCCGTTCTCGTCCTCGTCCGTGGACTTCTTCCTGAGCAGTTCCGCTATTATGCCGCTGTCCAGCAGCTCCATGGTTTTCCCGACCGTGTCCAGTTCCTCTTTCGCAAGCTCCAGCAGCATTGCGATTGTTAGGTCTAGTTCCTCCGCAATTGTCCCGAAGAGTTCCGCCGCTGTAGATGACGGTAAGTTCAAACTTGAATTGTGGGATGGCGCTGCGGGCGAAGCCCAGGTGCAGACCGGCAACAAGACCGGTGGCTGGTGGTACAGCTATGCCGATGAACTGGGTTCTGAAATTACCTGGGGCGCTGAACCGGGTGACGAAGGCAGCATGGCTCCTGTGGTTGCGGCATGCGAAGGCCTTTGTGGTGACTTTGTCATTGGTGAGGGCGATCCCAGTGAAAATAAATACCCATACCTTGGCTTTGCTTTCGGCTATGCTAAAAATGCGAGCACTACTGGTGATGCTACCGCCATTAAGGGCCTTTGCGTAACTTACACCTATTCTGGTACAGCCACTTTTGCTATTGAACTTGGCTTGACTACGGCTCAGGAAAATAAACTGGGCAGTGCTCTTCCGATGGCTGAACTGCCCAAGGGGACCAAGAAGACTGTGGACTACCTCTGGAGCGAATTCGTACAGCCGGATTGGGCTAAGACGGCTATGTCTGGTGCCAATGCGGCGAAGCAGCTATCTTCCATCAAGTTTAAGTTTGCGGATGCCGTCGGTGGCGAATCTGGTAGCTTTGCCGTCTACAAGGTTGGCCCCTATGGTGGCTGCAACTAACCGATTGAAACAATCTTGAATAAACGCGCTCCTCCGGGAGCGTTTTTTTTATCCTTATGTTAATGCAAAAAAGGAACCCTTGCGGGTTCCCTTTCATTCGTCATTCTCGCGGAGGCGAGAATCTAGTTCTGGTCTGGATCCTGCTCCTTCGAACCTAACGCGACTATGGGGCTAAAGCCCCAAGTCTTGTATATCGACTTCGTGCCGTTGGCACGGAGTTTACCCTGAGCTTGTCGAAGGGCTCTGGATGACGAATCTTTACTTGATGATCAGCATACTGTCATCCCACGCTTCGTGCTTTTCGAGACCGAGGAGGTTGGCCGTCGTCGCAGCGATGTTCGAAAGACCCCAGTCGCCTTCCTTGAGGGAAAGCTTGCCACCCGTTACGTTATCGTAAAGGATGCAAGGAACCTTGTTCAAGGTGTGGCTGGTCTTTGCCTTGAAGGTGCCGTCCTTGTTGACCTTCGGCATGCCGGTCTTCTTGTCGATTTCGTACATTTCGTCGGCGTTACCGTGGTCAGCCGTGATGATGGCAACACCACCGAGGGCGTCGATCACCGGGAGGAGGCGTGCAAGGCCGATGTCCACAGCTTCGATAGCCATCGTAGCGGCGCGGAAACTACCGGTGTGGCCCACCATGTCGCCGTTCGGGAAGTTGCAGCGGAGCGTCTGGTACTTGCCGCTCTTCAAAGCTTCGATCATGGCGTCGGTGATTTCGGCGGCCTTCATCCACGGGCGCTGTTCGAACGGAACAACGTCAGATTCGATTTCGAGGTAGGTTTCGCCGTCGAACTTGCTGGAACGGTTACCATTCCAGAAGTAGGTCACGTGGCCGTACTTCTGCGTTTCGGAGCAAGCGAACTGCTTCACGCCGGTTTCGGAAAGCCATTCGCCGCTGGTTTCCTTGATGGCCGGAGGCGGAACGAGGAAACGGTTCGGGAGCTTGAGGTCGCCGTCGTACTGGAGCATGCCGGCGTAGCACACATGCGGGAAGCGCTTGCGGTCAAATTCGTTGAAGGATTCTTCTTCGAAGGCGCGGGTGATTTCGATGGCGCGGTCGCCACGGAAGTTGAAGAACACCACGGAGTCGCCATCGTTGATGGTGCCGACCGGCTGGCCATCCTTAGCAATCACGAACGGCGGGAGGTCCTGGTCAATAGCCTTGGTTTCGCCACGGAGGGTTTCGATAGCCTGGGTGGCGTTGTCGAAGTAGCGGCCTTCGCCGAGCACGTGGGTCTTCCAGCCGAGTTCCACCATCTTCCAGTTGGCGTTGTAACGGTCCATGGTGATCTGCATACGGCCACCGCCACTAGCAATGCAGACGTCGAATTCCGGGCTGCGGAGTTCGTCGAGGAACTTTTCGAACGGGCCAACGTAATCGAGAGCGGAGGTTTCCGGAACGTCACGACCGTCGAGGAGGATGTGCACGCGGACCTTCTTGAGGCCTTCCTTCTTGGCCTGAGCGACCATGGCCTTCAGGTGAGAAATGTTGGAGTGGACGTTACCGTCGCTGAAGAGGCCGATGAAGTGGAGGACGGTGTTCTTTTCACGGGCGTTGCCGGCGATTTCCTTCCAAGCGTCGCGATCAAAGATGTCGCCGCTGTTGATGGCGTCCTGCACGAGGGCTGCACCCTGATTGTACACCTGGCCCGCACCGATGGCGTTGTGGCCCACTTCGGAGTTACCCATGTCTTCGTTGGTCGGCATACCCACGGCGCGGCCGTGAGCCTTCAAGAGAACGTTCGGGTACATCTTGAAGAGGTTGTCGAGAGTCGGAGTGCGGGCAGCCTTGATGGCGTTGCCTTCGACTTTATCGGTGATACCAAAACCATCCATCACGATGGTTACGACCGGGCCCTTGATGCCAGGGAAATTGGAAAGCTTCTTGAGCATGGTTTACTCCGTGTTTAAATTTACGCGGGTAAAGATAGAAAAAAATCGAGGAAGACGAGGAATCCTAAACGGTTTCCCTGTGAGCCGTAGGCGACTTGTATCAACAAGTCGTCGAAGGCGACCTTTGGACACTTGCGCTTTTATACGATACTTGGTGCTTTAGCACCTTAGTAGAGTTATCCTCTTTGGGGAAGCGCTTAGTGTACATGGCCACCTTTAGGTGGGAGCGAGTGAGAAACCGGAGGTTTCAATACCCGAGACGACGAACGAGCGGTCGCAAAAAGCCCTCCCGTGAGGGGAGGGCTCCTGTAAAGGTCTTTATTCGAGACTAGTTGTAGTAGACGATGTCGACCGTGCCCTTCGTGGCGCTTTCGAGCATAGCCTTCTTAATCATCACGGGGTACATCTTGCCGTCAGCCGTGACAACGTCAATCCAGAGACCGCTGGTGAGTTCGTCTTCGAGCTGGAAGTTCGACTTCACGAAGTCTTCGCGGCAAATCTGGGTCTGGCCGGCCTTGGGTTCGGCGTCAAGACCGGTGGTCTGCGAGTTGTCTTCGTAAACGGTCACGCCTGCGCCCGGAACGATAGTGGCCATGTTGTTCGCGAACTTGATCGTGATGTGCGGATTGTCGGCGAGGCCGGTTTCGAAGTTAATGGCGCTCTGGCTCGTGCCCATGCTGTTGGAGAGGGATACCGGGTGTGCGGTAACCGGAGTGCACGGTGCAGGCGGGACCTCAGAAGAGGAAGAAGGCGGCAGGGCTGCCTGGCATTCCTGTTCGGGGCGAGTGAAGGTGAGCTGGTCATAGACGCTCGTGTAGAGCGAGGTCTGGATGCCTTCTTCCTTGCTGCTCGAGTACACAAAGATGTAGAGCTTGAATTCGCCACAGCCGCTCAGGTCGGAGAATTCAAAGTACTTCTGCGACAGGGAAACACGTTCGGTCGGGAACACCACGCCGTCGAGGTGGATGTTGATTTTTTCCTGGAACGCGTTGCCATTGATGAGCCTACCCACGGCAAAACCGACGCTATCGATTTTGACGTCGACATCGGCAGTGTAGGGCTCGCTCGTGTCGAGGAACGTGTCGTCGAGCTTGATCATGCCGGAGAGGGAACCGCGCAGGGAGTTGATGCCCGACATAACCGTGATTTTCAGGTTGTCAAAAATCACCGGGGAAAGTTCAGACTGCTTGGGAGGGTCGATGATCTCGGCACCCGGATTGTCGGGATTGACCGGAGTATCGGGACTGCTGGAGTCGTCACCGCAAGCATACAAACCGAAAGAAGCTGCGGCGATAGCCGAGCCAAGAAGAATCTTTTTGAAGTTCATGAGTTACCTCTGTTTGTTTTCTATGAAAATAAACAAAAATGAACGAAAAAGCAAAGGAGAAAATGTTTTTTTTACTTTAAAAAGGCGAAAAATGCCCGAAAAAGGGCGTTTTTTTACCCGAGACGCTCGGTCAGGCGGGTAAATCGGCGCACGCTCCTGTTGTTGCGGACGGCGGTCGCGAACGCCCCCGGTGCAGAAAGTACCCACACGTGCCCCTTCGCTCGGGTGATTGCCGTGTATATCAGGTTCCGCTGGAGCATCATGTAGTGGCTCGAATCGAGAATCACGATGACCGCCGGGTACTCGCTTCCCTGGCTCTTGTGGATGGTGCAGGCGTAGGCGAGCGCGAGCTGTTCCAGTTCGTCGCCCTCGTACTCGACGGTCTTGTCGTCGTAGAACACCGTCACCTTGTCGTCGCTCTTGTGTACTTTGAAGATTACGCCCACGTCGCCGTTGAACACGTTCTTGTCGTAATTGTTCTTTATCTGCATCACCTTGTCGCCGTCGCTCCAGGGGACTCCCATAATCCTGTGGCGGGCGACTCCGGGATTCTGCAGTTCTTGCAGGAAGGCGTTCAGCTCGAAGATGCCGAGCGGGCCCTTGCGCATGGGGGAAAGGATTTGTAGGTCGGCCTTCTGGTCGATATCGATTTTGCTCCGCACGCCCGTAGCGAGAAGGTCCGCGATAATCCGCTTTGCCTGCTCGGGTTCCTCGAACGGGATAAAGTGGAAGTTCGGGCCGTCGATGGGCGAGGGGACTATGCCCTGGTTTATCTTCGCTGCCTTATCGGCGATGTCGTTCCCGCCCGCCTGCCGGAATATGTGCTGCAGGCGCGTCGTCGGTATTTTCGGGCAGCGGATGAGGTCGTTCAGCACGTTGCCGGGCCCCACGCTCGGGAGCTGGTCCGCGTCGCCCACGAGAACGATGCGGGTCTTCGCGTGAATCGCCTCGAACAGCGCCGCCGCAAGCCAGGTATCGACCATGCTGAACTCGTCGACGATGAGCAAATCGCAGGGCAGCTTGTTTTCGGCGTTGCGGTTGAATTTCTTTGTGGCGGGGTCCATCTCGAGCATGCGGTGGATGGTGCGGGCCTTTAATCCGCAGAGGTCGCCCATGCGCTTGGCGGCGCGGCCCGTGGGGGCGGCGAGGAACACGCTCTCGTCCATCTTCTGCGCGAGGTGGAGGATCCCCTTCAGGATAGTCGTCTTGCCGGTGCCGGGCCCGCCGGTGATAATCGATATGCGGTAGGCGAGCGCCATCTGGATAGCTTGCCGCTGGATGGGGTCGAACGCGAACTTGTGCTGGTGTTCCCAGTCCATGAGCGCCCGCTCGAAGCCCGCGGTGGGGAGCGCGTTGCCCGCAAGCCGGTACAGGATGTTGTCTGCAATGCTCTGCTCGGCGCGGAATATCGGCGGGTAGAAGCAGTCGTCGTCAACGCGCTTGATGCGTTCGCGTTCGCACAGGTAATCGAACTGCTGTATAAGCCCGTAGACGGCGTCGTCGTCTTCCATCGGAATGCGCAGAATCCGGAAGGTCTTTTCGAGAAGGATATCCTTGGGGAGGTACACGTGCCCTTCGCTGAAACTCGATTCCTGCAGCACGTACATGAGGGCGGACTGCAGGCGCTTGGGGCTTTCCTTCGGGATGCCGACCTTCATCGCGATATCATCGGCCTTCAGGAACCCGATGCCCCAGATTTCTTCGCAGAGCAGGTACGGATTCTCGGTAATGCGGGCGATTGTTTCGGCGCCGAACTGATTCCACAGGCGTTTCGCGACACTGCCCGCGATGCCGTGCCCGTACAGGAACAGCATCGTTTCCCTGCTGTGGCGGTTTGTTTGCCATGCGGCGAGGAAGGCTTCGACCTTCTTGCCCGTAAGCCCCTTGATTTTTGCCTTGCGGAATATTTCGGGATGGTTGTCGAGAATGTCCGCGGTATCGTCGCCGAACACCTTCACGATTGCTTCAGCCGTCTTGGGGCCGATGCCGCGGAATATACCCGAGGCGAGGTATGCGCCGATATCGCTTTCCTGCGGGGCCGCGACCTTGTACGAGGTGCACTTGAACTGTCTGCCGTACTTGGGGTGGCGCCCCCATTCCCCTTCCATCAGGAGTCTTTCTCCGCTCCCCAAATCGGGAAAAGTCCCCGTCACCACGACGGGGGCTTTTTCGCCTTCCACGGTCACGCGGAAAACGGAAAACCCGCTATCGGCGCTGTGGAACGTAACGCTCTTGATGGTTCCTTCGAGCTGCATCCGCTAGGCTAGAACTCCTTATTCCGGCTCGTAGTCGTTCTTCTTGTCGATTTCGCTATCCCACTTGTCGGGGTCGAACTGCTTGTTGGAGGCGAGCTTCTTGCCGCGCAGGCACAGGAGCGCGCCGAGCACGGCAGCATTTTCGATGGCGAGCACGAGGGCCGTCTTGTAGTCAAGCCCGAATCCGAGCGGGGCGCCCTTCAGGTTCTCGGGGCTCACCCACAGGATGTAATCGAAGCAGATGAACGCCATGAACATGCACGGGATAAGCGCAATCACGTAGTTCTTCTTCTTGCTGCGGAGATAAACTGTTGCTACGCACAGGCTGCACACGGCCATGAGCTGGTTGCTCCAGCTGAAGTAGTTCCACAGGATGTTGAAGCCCTGCGGGTTCAGGTTGCTCCAGAAGATAATCACGAGGCAGATGGCGAACATCGGCACGGTGAGGAGCAGGCGCTTCTTCGGGTCGGTCTGGTCGATGCCGAAGAGCTCCGAAATCGTGAGGCGAAGGCTACGCAGGCTCGTGTCGCCGCTCGTAATCGCAAGGATGATGACACCCACCACCACGAGGATGGAAATAGGTGCGAACGGGATGACGGTGGAGACGAGTACGCTCAATACCTTCACGCCGCCGGCCGCCATAAGTTCAGGTTGCATGTGGTAGATGAACATGCCGCCCGCGGCCCAGATCATGCCGATGAGGCCTTCGATAATCATCATGCCGTAGAACGTCTGGCGGCCAGTTTTCTCGGTCACTTCGGTGCGGGCCACGAGCGGGCTCTGCGTGCTATGGAAACCGCTGATGATGCCGCAGGCAATCGTCACGAAGAGCATCGGGATAATGGGCTGGTGTGCCGGATGCTGTGTGAAGTTCGAGGCGATGTCAGAGAGGTTGAATTCGCTAAGCACATTGAGGTGCGGCGCGATGCCGATCATGATTCCGAGGGAGGCGAGAATGAGCAAGCCGCCGAAAATCGGGTAGATGCGGCCGATAATCTTGTCGATGGGGAAGAATGTGCTTGCGAAGTAGTAGGCGAAAATCACGCCGACCGCTACCCAGAAGAGCGTGGGGGAGACTGCGGAGCCCGCGATGATGGGCGTGTTGATGAGCTGCGCCGGCGTGTTAGTGAACACAGCTCCCACGAGGATGAGCGCGATGGAAATGAGCGCCATCACCACCTTCGAGGGGCCCTTGCCCAGGAACTTGCGCGAAAGTGCAGGCACGTTGTAGCCGTTGTTGCGCATGCTTATCATGCCGCTGAAGTAGTCGTGCACCGCACCGCCCAATACGTTACCCAGCGGGAGTATGATGAACACGATGGCACCGAACTTGATGCCGAGAATCACGCCGATGACAGGCCCGATACCCGCAATGTTCAGAAGCTGGATGAGCATGTTCTTCCAGTGCTTCATCGGGACGCGGTCAACGCCGTCGGGGTTAGCGAGTGCCGGAGTCTTACGGTCGTCAGGGCCGAAGACATGTTCGACAAACTTTCCGTAGGTAAAGTATCCGCCAATCAGTATGGCGACACCGATAAGGAATGTAATCATGTTATGCCTTCTTTTTTACGTGTCATTTTTTATTCAATATCTTCTGCGGGTTCACTCGGTTCAGGTTCTGCGGGCTGTTCCGTCTCCTGGCTCAGTTCCTGCTGGGCTTCGTCACTAGCCTCTTCCGTAGCGGAGTTCTTTTCAGCAGTTTCGTTTGCTTTGTCTTCTTTCTTGGCACCGCGCACGTAGCCTTTTTCCTTCGCGATTTCATTCGGCGTCTTGTCTTCGCCGAATTGCTGGCGCAGGTAGAGAATATTCGTCGTGAAGCTCGACTTGCCCGCATAATCGAACCCGACAACCGGGTGGTAACTCTTGCCGAGCTGGAGTGCTATAGCGATGCCGAACTTGAAACCGCAATTCCCGTCAACAGAAATATTCGGGTTGATGAACATGCCGGTGGGGTTTTCCTTGAATTCCAGGTGTCCCGAAGATTCCATCGTTGCGGACTGGTAGCCGAGAGTCATCATGACTTCGAAGAAGTTGAACGGCTTGTATCCGATAACCAGGTCGAACGTCGTTGCGCTCACGTCGAGGTCGAGTTGTCCATCGTAATCCTTGGGCCTGTAGCCGATGCTGCTCGAGTTATAACCGAAAACAAGGCTCACGTCGAGGCCCTGTGCCGCCGGCGGGAGCATGTATTGGAACCACCTGCCAAAACTGTATTGCAGGCCAAAGCCGAGCAGGCTGAAACCGCGCAGTTCGCTTACTGCCGGGAGCCACATTCCGCGAAGCACCACGCGCGCGTGGAATGCGCTCACGCCGATTTGCAGATAGGGGTAGGTGAATACGCCGAGCCCGTTCAGGGTCTCGTTGCCGTAGACAAAATTGTTCAGGTTCGCAGGGTCCGCAGTCGCGTCCCACTTGTCGCCGAAAATTGTGGGCACGTCGCGGGAATTGCCGAACACGTCCTTCTCGCTGAATGTCCTGTCGTCATCACCAATCGGGATGAGCGAAATGGGCAAGCCGAATTCAAAGTTCAGGCTCTGCGGAACGTTTGCGCTTACGTACCAGTTGCTGTTGAGCACGTTGCCCAGGTTCTCGATGATGGGCTTTACGTAGCCGGGGCGGTTGAAGATGCGGGCGTCTCCGCCGGGGCGGTCTTCGAATGCGGCGATGGATTCGTAGATGGATGCCCATCCGTCTTCGTCCATGGCAGGTGCGAAGGTGGATGCTCCCATTAAAATTGCGATAGTGTACTTGGCAAGCGTTTTCATACGCCGCCAAATATAGAAAATGGGGTCAGGTGCGTTCGGGGGTTAGAATTGGAACTGGACGCTTACGCCCACAAAGAAGAACGTCTGCCACATGTACGAATCGAGGTCGCAAAGCCCGCTGGCCTCGGTGTACACGTTCCTGAACCAGTTCTCGTAAATCTTGGCATAGGGAACAATGGCAATGTTGTCGTGCACGTAGTACTTGATATTGGCTATAAATCCGATTGACGAGCCCATGAATTCGGATTCGCTGACCTCGTCGCCGGAATAGGCCGTGTTGTCGGTGGTGAGCGTCGTGTAGGAAAGTGACCCGCCGAGCCCTACCTGAAAAAATTCAGGCCAGAACAGGTTGTATATAAATTCCATGCTTATGCGCCAGTACAGGCTGTTACCCCTTACGGATTCGTCGGGGAACCCGTTTATGACTTGCTCGGATTCCCAGATTTGAAAGTTCAGGTCGATGGTGAATTCGCGCACGTTCACGCCGATAGTGAAATCCGGGCTCGCGAAGATGTTGAGTGCAGGGGAATGGATGGTCTGCTTTTTGCCGGAAGTATCTTTCAGGGAAAGGACTCTTTCGTTAAGGTCGCCCTTGCTTGCGTAAAGGCCCATGCCTACGCTGCCGAAGAATGTACGCGGCCAAGCATCTTCGGCAAAAGATACGGTTGCAAACAACAGTGAAAGTATAATAATAAAACGCTTCATGTTTTCCTTTACCCAAATACCCCAATTGCTGTACAAATATACAAAAATGCGGTGTGCTTCAACTAGCGGAAAAACTGGGGCTTTTGCGCTTGCTTAGTATCCGGCCCATTCCGCGCTTATGGAGGGGCTGGCTTTGCGTATGGCCGCATCTTCGGGCGAATCTTTGGCGGGTGCGATGTCCCCGCTTTCAATGCGCGCTTTGATTTCGTCGAATGTTTTTGGCGGTACAGAGTCGGGGGTGTTGTCGCCCAGCACCTTGCAGGGGGCGCCTTCGGATTCCTTCGCCTTGTCCTTTACCGGAGTGTACTCGCGGGCGGCGGGCACGGTGTAGAACTTGTCTTCTTCGGGGCACCAGGCGGTAAGGCACTTGCCGTATACGCAGCCCGAATCGAGCCCGATGAATCCGGGAACGTTCACGAACCCCATCTTGGCCCAGTGCCCGAACACGACCGTCTTGTTCCACTTGACCTGCTCGAACCACGGGCGGTCATTCCAGTTGCGTATAGAAAGCAACACCTCGGGGCTCATGTCCTCAAGGCGTGCCTTGCCGGGCTCGAGGCCCGCGTGTACTAGGAGTGCGTGCGGGGTGTCGCGCCAGAGGGGCCAGTTTTTTACCGTATCGCGGATAAAGTTCCACTGCTCCAGCGGGAGCGCCTTGAAGCGTTTCCTCTGCTTGTCGGTCCAGGTGTTCTCCGGCGTTTCCATCATGCGGATGAGGTGCTCTTCGTGGTTTCCGCGCACGGTAAGAATCCCGAGGTCGAGAACGGTCTGCAGGGCGCGCCACATATCGGGACCCTTGTTGATGATGTCGCCCGTCTGGTAGAGCGTGTCGCTCCCGCGCACGAACCCGAAGGCATCGATGATGCGCTCGAGTTCATCTGCGCAACCGTGAACGTCACCTATGTAAAGAGTTCGCTTCATTGTTTAATTCGGAATTCGGAGTTCGGAATTAGGAATTATTTAATTAGGCGGCGAAGCCGCGATTATTACAATTCCGAATTCTGAATTCATAATTCATAATTACCTAAGATGTACTGCTTGCCTGAGCTTGTTCATCTCGTCGGCGGTGAGCTCGCGGAACTCGCCTGCGGGCAAGTCGCCCAGCTGGAGCTTGCAGTAGCTTACGCGCTTGAGGTCGCGAATCTCATACCCGATGGCGCGCATCATGCGGCGGATTTCGCGGTTCTTGCCCTCGATAAGCACGAGTTCCGCAAACCCGTTTTCAAGATACACGTCGGTCGCAAACGCGATTTCTTCTTGTGCGTTCGGGTCTTCGGGGTCACGGATGTCTACGCCGTCTACGAGTTTCTGCGCGGCGGCATCGCTCAGCGGGCGCGTCGTCCACACATAGTAACTGCGGGGGATTTCAAAACTCGGGTGCGTCAGCCGGTGCAGCAGTTCCCCGTCATCGGTAAACAGCAATAGCCCGCGGCTCTGCAGGTCAAGCCTTCCCACGTACTTGAAGGAGGCATACCCCGGCGGCAGGTAGTCATATACGGTGCGTCGCCCCTGCGGGTCATCTTTCGTGCACACGCAACCCGCGGGTTTGTGGAACATGATGACCTTCGTCTTCTTCGGGAGCGTCGCCTTCTTCCCGTCCACGAGAACCTCGTCCGTATTCTCGTCTACCTGGTGGCCCATGTCTTTTACGGTAGAGCCGTTCACCTGCACGCGGCCTTCCTGCACGAGCGTGTCGGCTGCGCGCCTGCTTGCTATACCGCACAGGGAAATAAACTTGTTTATTCGCATCATGGTAAAATATCCGTGAGGTGCGTCCTAGTCTTCTTCGCCGTCCATCTGGATTTGCAGTTCCTTGAGTTTTCTCCAGAGTGTGGCGCGGCTAATGCCGAGCTTGCGGCAGACTTCGGTCTTGTTGTTCTTGCACACGCTCAGCGCATGCAGTATGTGCCTGCGTTCCACCTCTTCGAGCGAGAGGATTTCTTCGCCTGCATCTGTGTCGTGGCTGCCCTGCGTATCGCCACCCTGGATATGGATTGCGGGCGCGCTTTCGCCTGCGGGGAGCGCGAGCGTTTTCCCGTTCCCGTCCTTGATGTGCGGGATGGCGGGCATCTTTTCGCGGGCCTCTTCCTGCACGTTTTCGGGCAGGTCTTCGAGCCGGATAATTCCGCCTTCCGAAAGCACAATCGCGTGTTCCACGATGTTCTCGAGTTCACGGATGTTGCCCGGATAGTGGTACTTGGTCAGCGCGTACTGGGCTGCCTGTTCTATATCGGTAATGTTCTTGCCGTGCGCTTCCTTGTACTTGAGGATGAAGTAGCGGATAAGCGTGGGTATCACGGGCTTGCGCTCGCGGAGCGGCGGGAGCGTGAGGTGGAACGTGTTCAGTCGGTAAAAGAGGTCTTCGCGGAACGAACCTTCGAGCATCGATGCCTGCAGGTCGCGGTTGGTAGCCGCAATGATGCGGATGTCGAGGTAGCGCGCCTCGGTCTCGCCCACGCGGCGTATCTCGTGATTCTGCAAAAAGCGCAAGAGCTTTACCTGCGTTGCGGCAGAAAGTTCGCCCACTTCGTCAAGGAACAGCGTGCCGCCGTTTGCGGCCTCGAACAGGCCCTTCTTGTCGGCGGTGGACCCGGTGTACGACCCCTTCTTTGCGCCGAAGAGTTCGCTTTCGACCAGGTTTTCGGGAATAGCCCCGCAGTTGACCGCAATAAACGGTTCGCCCGCCCGCTTGCTGTAGCGGTGGATCACGTTTGCGAGGAATTCCTTGCCCGAACCGGATTCGCCGGTAATGAGCACGGTACTCGTGGTGGGGGCAATCTTGTAGACTGTCTTGAGAATCTTCCGCATCTCGGGCGTATCGCCCAGGAGACTGTCCAGCACCTGCGATTCCATGAGCTGGTGCGTGGACTTGTTCTGCTGGAGGGTCTGGATTTTCTTTGCCGTCTCTTCCAGCTGGTTCACGGTGGTCGGCTTCATGAGGAAGCTGTTTGCACCGCGGTTGATGGCGCTCGTGGCGCCGGGCCAGTTCTTGTTGTCGCACAGGACAAAAATCTCTATGCCGGGATTTTTCTCCTTGAGAAAACTGACCAAGTCCATGTTGTCGAAGGTAAGGAGCGGAACCTCGATAAACGCGAGGTCTATCGGGTCGTTCTTTACCAGTGGCATCAAATTGTCCTTGTCGTCACAGAGGATAATCTCCGTGTCGTCCAGGTTCCAGGAACGTCGAATGTCGCTGATAAACTCCTTGTCGGAATCAGCAATCAGGATGTTCATCGGCATGGATTACTGGTGGCTTTTGATGATTTCTTCGACCTTGTCGCGGAACTGCTGGATGTCGATGGGCTTGTTGAACGTGCATGCCACGTCGAAATGCTTGGCGGTGAGCAGGTAGTCATCTGCAGCAGTACGTCCGCCGGCACTCACGGCGATGGTGCGGTCACTCATGCCCATGCGGCGCAGGTCCAGAATGACCTCGTAGCCGTCCACGTCGGGCATAATGATGTCGGTCACGATGACATCGTACTTTTTGTTCTGGTACAGGGCCTTCGCTTCCTTACCGTTGCTTGCGGTTTCTACTTCGTACCCTTTAACCTCGAGAGCGGTTTTCATCATCTGGTTAAACAGCTCGTCATCGTCGATAATCAAGATGGTGGACATTACGCATCCTCCGTTTTTTCGTTTGCTAGATTCCAATATAGATTAAATTTCGTGCCCTTGCCGAGGGTGGTGGTCACAGTGAAACGCCCATTGCCGTCTTTTAACAACCTAAGCGCCGAAGAAAGCCCGAGCCCGAGCCCTTCGCCGGGCGATTTTGTTGTGAAGAACGGCGAAAAGATGCGTTCCAGCGTGTTGGAATCCATACCCGAGCCCGTGTCGGCAATCGTGAATTTCGCATAAACTCCCTTTTCGATGGGGTCCGAGAAGGGGTGCGTAATCTTGCGCTTGACCTCTTCGCGCTCGAGCGCGAACGTGAGGGTGCCGCCGGTCTCCTTCATGGCGAAAATGGCGTTGTTCGCCAGGTTGCTCAAAATGCGGTCGAGTGCCGCGGGCAGGCACACGATTTGCAGCTCGTGGTCCAGGTTGTCTGCCGAAATGTGGACGTTCGTGGGGAGCGTGAGCGAAAGTTTTTTGATGACGTCCTCGATGATGAGGAACGGCGAGAACTGTACGGGCTTCGGGGCGATGGATGTCTCGTTCCGGATGGCGCTCAGCACCTGGTTCACGGAATCCTTTGCCTTGTTTGCGGCCTTGTGCGCTTCGGCGATGAGCTCGCTTGCCTTGTTTATGCCCTTTAGCGTTTTTTCGGGAACATCGTCTGTCGGAGCGTTCTTGAGGAGTTCCTGTGCTAATTCACAGAAACCAATCTGGGCTCCGATACTGTTCTTGTAGTCGTGCGCAAAGCCTCCGAGCATGGTTCCCAGGTCCTCGAGCCTCGAGTGGATTCGCTTCTGTTCGCTCAGCATGTCTCGTTCGCGTTCAAGCCGCTTCTGCTCGGTCATGTCCTGCTTTAGCCCGATAATCTTGTACGGCTTTTGCCCTGCGACAATCGGGATGAACTGCACGTTGTAAATGAATGCCGGCTTGTTCTCGCGGATAAGTATGTTCGCTTCTTCTTCGGAAATTTCTTCGTGGCGCTCGTTCTCGTAGCTGGTGTGTATGTTCGAAAGCCCGTTGTTCCTGGCCTGCATTTCACCGTAAGAAATCTTGCCCGGCGAATCGGTCGTCTGGATGAGGTTCCCGCGGGACCTGATGTCCATAATGTTCTGTGTCATGTAAACGCCCTGCTCGTTTTTTGACCAAAACTGGAACGGGAGCGCGTTGATGAGGGTCGAACTGAAGTTGTTCTGTTCCTTGAATTTCTTCTCGGAACAGTCGAGACGGTCCTGGTAGCGGGTGAGGTCCTTCTTGTATTCCGTGAACTGGCTGTTCAGCGTCTTGATGCGCTGCTGGTAGAAAAGCGATTTTGTCTGGTCGCTCAATAGCAGGAACCACATGAACGTCGAAAGCGTGGTACGGTATTTGTACAGGGAAACGTTGAAGGTGTGGATTTCGTCGTTAATCTGGATTTTTTCGTTCTCGCGGAAGATTTCGTTTTCCAGGAGAATGTTCGGAATCAGGTCCTGGATGCGGTGCATTTTCATTTCGGATTCCGACATGCGGAACAGGAGCTGTGCTGCTGAGTTGCTGCTGTTTATCCTCCCGTCGGGCTGGAAGGTGAAAGCGCAGTCGCTCAGTTGGTTCATTAGGCTTTTCATGAGCCAGTTCGAACTCTTGTTCTTGAATGAAATGGATGTGAAGTACTGCCCGCAAAGGATGGCGAGGAATATGCACGAATACTGGTGGAACTGCAAGAATACGGGGGGATTGCCGTTGACGTTGAAACTGCACGAAACGGGAAGCACGTAGTCCAGTAAAAAAGAGAACAGCACGAAGAACGTGAAACTGGTTGTCGCGTAAAAGTTGATTTGCATGACATCCTTGCTGCTTGTTTGCAGGGTGTTTCGTGTCAGCTTGAATATGGTAAGGACCAGGTTCGGTACAACGAAGATAAAGAACAGGATGGAATAGACCTTGAAGTACGGGAATTCCTGGAAAGGCCTGATCCCGAGAATCGTGAATTGCGTGAAGAACGATTCGTTGAGGCAGAAAATGGTTGTTACCGCAATGACGTTTGCTGCCCCCAGCGCGTTCAAGAGCCGCCAGAAGTTGGAACGGCGCAACTTGAGGGAATCTTCGCAGATATGGTAGATGGCGTTGCCCGCCTGCACCCATGCCAGCGCCTGCACGCCAAACAGAATCTTCGCGGCGAGGTTGATGTTGGGACCGCTAAAGAAAATGCTGCCCACAAAGCTTGTGGTGTTCCAGAAGATGCAGATGAGCATCAACTGGTAGATTGCCTTCGGGAAGCGCTTGAGTCCGGTCTTTTGCCCCAATATGGTGGGGAAGGCGAACGTCAGCAGGAGAGCCGTTGCCGAAAAGATAATCGTAATGGGTGAATTTGTAAAGAGAATCTCGTGCAAAGGCTATCCCACCGATAGTTGTTACTTGAGTCGGCGTATGCCGAAGGTCTCAGTCTTATCGTAAGAATTCGACGTGTTGAAACGTTCCCTGTTTTTCTCGTCCTGGTTGGGGTTCGGGTAGAACTTGCATTCCAGTTCAGCCTTGTAGATGTAGGCTCCCGTGCCCACGGCCCTGCCTTGCTGTGAGCGGATACCTCCATTGGGGGCGTTCACCCATTCCACAAAGAACGTCACCTTGTTGTTCGCCGAGTAGTAAACGTCAGAATCTACGGTGAATGTGCCCGAGGCACGGTTCACGAAGTTGCCTAGGTTCGAGTATATGGGTATGCTGTACTTCACCTTGAGGCTTCTCCAGTAGGCCGGCTGGCTCAGCGGGCCGCCACGCGGTACGGTGAGGTCCATGGTCCATACGGCTCCCGTAAGCGGCGTTACCAGCGTGTCGATACCCGTCTGCACAACTGCACCGTCTTCGATGCGGTCAAGCTTGTGGGTCGCCGGGTTCACCACGTAGACGTTTATCGTCTTCTTGCTCGGGATAAGCGACGGCGTTGCGGCAGAAACTGTCGTTACCTGGCTTGCGAGATGGATATCGAACTTGATTTTCGGGTTGCCCTCGCCGCCGATAGTGACCTTCGGGTTGTTCTCTGCCGGGCGGTTGCCGTTCTTGTCCATGAACGCGCTCGCTGTTTTCGGGGCAAGATTGATGCGGTCGCCTTCCATGACGGCCGATGCCGCGTCGGAGGTAAACAGCGCATTGAGGGTTGTCCCGCCGTTGCTCAGGCTCCAACCTATAAGGTCTATCTTGGATATGTTCATGAGGTTGCGCTCGCGCACGTAGAGAATCGCCGTCGAATCGACGGTTGTGACGGGCTCGCTCAGGTACACGTTGAGCACCTCGTAGTTTGCAGAGTTCAGGCCTGCCGATACGAACACGGGGCCGGCGAGGTCTTCTGCAAGTACTGTTGCCGTTTCGTAGGCGGCTCCGGTACCGAGATGTTCTATCACGAGGCCCGCACCCACGAGGAGTTTGCCGTTTAGGGTGTCTTCGTAACTGCCGTTCGTGTTGCCCAGCATAAACGGTTCCGGCAGGTCGAACGAACTCGACATCTGGTCGGCGTTCAGCATGAACTGGGCCTTGCGCACGGTGAGCGTTTCGGGAGTGGAGCTACCGAAGACAATCGAGATGGAATCCGGATAGTGCTTTGCGTCTACCGCCTGCAGGAACTGGATTTCGATATGTTCTGCAAGGCCGTCTTCGTCCTTGTCGCTAATGCTTGCGTATGTCATCGGAATCGGGCGAATCTTCAGCACGACATCTACCACCTTCGGGGCGCAGGGGCCAATGCCGTTACCTGCGAGGTCCTTGATAGTTGCCGTGGGCGAGAGCGAAGCCTTCATGCCTTCGGTAACGAGCGAGCCTCCGCCTGCGTCGAAGTCGATTTCGAATTCCCAGATATTCTGCGCCTCGTTGTAGAGCTTTACGCCCTTCACGTGTGCAGGAATATTGGCCCCGTCAATCATGAGCGGCCATTCCGGCGAAGGTTCCTTCACGGGTTCGCTGAACTGGATATAAACGAAGTCGCTTGTTGCGGTAGAAAGCCTTTCGAGTACAGAAACGGACACGAGATTAGGCGGAATGCCATCCTTGTAGAAGTCGGCGGATTCCTTCTTGCCATCCTTCGTGTTGCTTACAAGCGTGATGCTTCCTTCGGGGTTCGTGTTCACGGTGGCGCCCGTGAGGTTTGCACCCACGACAATGTCCCTGCCGCTCTGCGAAATCAGGTTTGTGCTCGTGACAGTATCGCCAGCGTAGGTAAACTTGATGGAGTTGAACGACTGGTTGTCTGCTGCGATGTATTCGTTGGATAGCGTAATCTGCATGGCATCGGGAATGTCGTCGCAGTCGGTATCGACCATGAGGGCGTTGTCGATAATCGGCCAGGGTGGCAGGTCCTCGATGATAAGCGGAACCGTTGCCGGGATGTAGTTGAACTTGGACGTGTTGTTTCCGAGGGCCTTCAAGATTGTGGTGGTCGGCTTGTCGGAGGATAGGTAGAACACTGCCTCGCCCTTGATGATGTCGATGTGCTCGACCGGGGTTGTGGACGTGGGCGAAGTGTAGAACTTCGCGAAGCCGGATTCAGAAGTGAGCAGCACGCTGATGGGGTCAATCTTCAGGATTTCGAGGTTCGAATCGAGTAGTTCCAGGTGGACTTCGACCATCCTGCCCGTATAGACGCGCACCGTATCGACGGTGAACTTGAGGTAACGAATTTCGGGCGGAATCGTGATGGAGTCGACTTCCACGTTGCTGCGGACCACGGTGCAGGCGCAATCATACTTGTTTTCTGCGTTCTGGTTCGCACCATGGTTGTGCCAGCTGACCCATTCCATGTAGTTGTTGCCGTAAGAAAGCGTGGTGTCAAGCAGGAAGATGATGGAGTCCTTGCGGGTATCGGGCATGTACATGGTGTGTTCGAAGTAGGAAGTTCCGTTCATTTCGAAATCGTCTAGCATGCCCATCGGGGATACCCTGCTGGTGCCGCTGTAACGGGCATCGTAGCCTTCCTGTTCGAGCGAGTAGTGCGGGCTTGTAAAAGGCGTTTCGAAGTTGATTGTGACGGTGCGGTGGATCTGCGGTCCTGTTTCGGGAGTGTAGTCTGCACCGTAGCCGTAAATATGCTTGCCGTGGTAGTAAACCGGGATGTACGGGTCACGCGTGAAGCCTACGACCTTCACACCCTGCGAGTTTGTTTCGAGCTGTGAAGTTTCGGAACCGGTGAAGTACGGCGCCTGCGTGAGGTCTACACCGTTGAAATCTTCGGGAGCGTTTTCGCCCGTGTGTGCGGTGAGCGACCAGGCGTGCGTATCGAAACTTGCATACGTCGTGTTGAGCCACTTGACCTGGAAGATGATTCTGCCCGAAACGTATAGCTTGCTCTTGACGGTGATGGGCATGTAGTACTGCCCCACGCCATCTGCAGTAGGCTGCCCGAAGGTGAGTTGCGGCATCCCGACCACGAGACCGGTTCCATCGAAAACCTGACCGATGTAGCTGACGGGCGTTTCTGTGCCTATGTTGTTGCCCAGGTACAGGCGGAGTTCGAAATCCTCGAACACAAGCGTATCGTTGTTGTCGATTTCGATAATGAAGTCGCCGCATTTCTGCCATCCGTTGGAAGGCGAGCAGTTTGTCGTGTTCTGGTAGGCGCTGGGCTTGATCCACACGTCCAGATCGGCGTATGTCGCGTAGGCTTCGGTGGTAAAACTGTATTCCTCGGATTTTGCCGCACCCGAAGATACGGTAAAGTAATACGTGGTTCCCGGTTTGAGATCGGTGAGCTTTGCCTCGTGGAAGAGTACCGCTCCGCCTTCTGCGGCCTGTGCTTGCGTATATGAACTAGGAGATGTACCGTAGTTCACGACGCCGTTCATGCGGTCGCTAGACCACCAGTATATCTTTGCGCTACGGTTGTCCACCTGGCAGATGGTGACTCCGCTTATCGTTGTCATCTTGGGGGTCATGGTGAACTGGTACCACTGACCGTGATTGTTGTCGGTCGTGAGGTTATGCTTCGTGTCCATGCCCTCGAGGAAGAAGTAGTATGTCTTGTTCGGGGTGAGGCCAGTGAGTGTCACTGCACCGCCCTTCGATGCTGTCGTCTGCTGTACGGAAAGCGTCGCGGATTCATCAGGCGATTCTGCGTAGAAAACGGTCACGAGTGCGACTTCGTTGGCATCCCAGCTTACGATTGCCTCGGTATCCGAAATCGGGGTGCCTGCGATGTTGCTGAATAGCGGGCCTTCGTTGTCGATAGGGAGCGTTTCTGCAAAGCTTTGTGCCGGAATCAGAAGTTGTACTGAGAAGTCGATACAGGTTTCCGTTGCGGTATAGTCGCTCCAGTCTTCGAGCAATACTGCGGTAGGTGCCGCACCGCCCATGAGGGCGCCGCGCGGGCATTGGTACTTGTATGGCATGCCGCCTGCATTGTAGCCATCCGGGTTGGCCGCGCGGTTATGCGGGTGGTTCGAGTTCTTGTCGCCCACGCCCATCAAGAAGGAAATATCCCACGGGTTTGCACCCAGGTTGTAGTAGATGTTGTCGAGGGCCAAATTCTTGTAGGCTTCCTTTTCTGCACCCGGGGGCAAGAGCTCAGAAAGCATGAAGATGGCGTTTGCTGCACCCATGTTGTAGCGGTTGAAACCCCAGGCGCTCGAAGTCCATACGAGGTTATACGGCCCGTCGGAGGTAACCTGCCCGAAGCGATTCTTGTAGATGAGGTTTGAACCCTGCGAGCCGTCGTCGGTAAGGCGGCGCAGGCAGTTCGTGGCGCGCTGTATGAGCGTATCGCGTTCCAGTTCGCCCACGTTGTAGTATTGCGCGGTTTCCTTGTCCTTCAGGATGAGTTTCACGAACGAGAAGAGTACGTAGGAATGGATGTTCTCGAAGTCTGTTGCCCATCCACCTGGAGTAAAGCCACTTTTGAGTCCGAGGAATCCGCCCTTGAAGTACGGGCCCGCATCATCGGGTTCGTTGTTGTAGCTGTAGTTCGTGGAGTTGTCGTTGATTTTCAGGTCTTTGTACAGGTCGAACTGGTAAGAGGTATCTGCAGTGGCGAACCACAGGGCGAGTGCGGCAGCGGCGGCGTCGTCAATCATGTTCGTTTCGCTAGTGCCGCCCAGGTAGAAGTCTCCCAATTCATCCGTGTTGGTGTAGTGTCCGCCGTAGCCGTAGGTCTGCGGTTTCAGCACGTTCTTGTAGATGTCCTTGGCAGCCTCGATAAGCGAGTCGGCATATACCGGGTCGTACGGGTACCAGCCCATGGCGAAGTATGCAAGTGCTGCAGCGAATACGCCCGAGTTTGTTCCCGCTCCCTTGGCCACGTGACGGTCCGGACCGCCCTTTGACTGGGGTTGCGCATCCTGCTTTTCGGGCACATCCCAGAACTGGTGGTCTTCGCTGCCGACGGCGATGGAATGGTACATATCGTGCTGGGCGATAAGGCCGTCTTCCTTCGATGCCTTGTAGAGCTTGTAGATGTAGTCGGCACCGATCTTGGCTTCGTACAGAATGTCGGGGTAGCCGTCCGGGATTGTGTCGTCGTAGGAATGTCCATAGCGGTCTTCTGCCTTGTCCTGGTACACGAGGTAGGTCATCGCAAGTGCATAGGCCGTATAGCTGAGCGTTTCGGAAACCTTGAAGTGGTCACCGCAGTCGTGCCATCCGCCGGTGAGGTCGTGCCCGATTTCGGAACCGTCCTTCAGGTGGCAGGGGGCGTGCAGGTGCGAATCCGTGTTGCCGCAGCGCTGGATACCGAAGAACTTGAGCGAGTTTTCGAGCACGGCGTTGAATATGGAGGGGTGCACGTGGAACGTGGCCGAGGTATCGTGCCCGTTCACGATGAAGTATTCGCCGATGGCGGTCAGGTTCGTGAAGTCTGCCTTGTAGAGCTTTTCTGTATTTCTGCTTGTGGAATCCTTGCTACCGAATTCATAGAGCGCGTCGAGCGAGTTGAACGCGCCGTTCACCCATATATTCGGCTTCGGTGCTGCGGCATCGATAAGCGTGAGGTTTGAGTTCCCCACGTCGATGACCTGCTTCGTATTCGCATCGACCACCTTGAACGTCATGTCCGTCGGGTCGGCCACATAGGCGTACTTGTTGTCCTGCGGCCTAAAACCCGCTTGGTTCACGCGGATGGGCCTGCGGTTGTACACGTTCAACGAGTCGAGGTACCTGCGGTCGCAATCCTTGCAGGTGCGGTCGATTTCCGGGAGTTGTGCCATGGCGTTCACGCACAGCACTTCTCCCAAGATGAACGAAATAGCGAACAATCTTTTCAAGTACTTCAATTTCAACATTCCTTCTTAAATAACTTCATCAAAAAACTTGTATCCAGTCTATTTCTTCGCACGCTTGAACCCGAAGGTCTTCGTGGTGTTGTCCGTCGTCTTGATAACATCACCCTTCTTGTAAGACGTGCTTCCGTCTTCGTTGGTTGTCGGTTCGTCGGCGACGTATGTCGCCTTCGCATCGAAATCGAACTTCGCGATGTAGGCACCCGTGCCGAGTTTCTTGCCGCTCTTGCTTGCGGGGGAACCATCCGGTGCCATCCATTCGAGGTTCAGCTTCAATACACCGTCTTCCGTAATCTTGTCGTAGCCGATATCCTTCATGTTCATGCGGATATCCTGCTTGGCGATAAACTGCCCGAGGTTGTCGTAGACGTTCATCGTGAACCGGATGACGAAATCGAAGATGGGCTTCCCGAAGTCGTCGGTCTGCAGGGCCGAAGGCATCGTGATATCCACGATAAACTGCGGGCCGGCGTGCTTGTAGGAATTCGTGTCGAGTACGGTTGTTGTCGGGATAACGGTTCCGTCAACAAGCTTCGTGAGCAGCTCTGTCCCGTTCGGGTTCATGATGGTCGCACGGAATATTTCGTTTTCGCTTACGGCGGTTCCCATATACGGAACTTCACGAGGCGGCTTGGTAACATCGCTTGCGAGCGTGACCTTGAACTTTGTCTTTTCGGCGGTGGCGCCAGAGACGATAACCCACGGGTTGTTTATGGTGGGGAAGTTACCCGCCTTGTCCTTGTAGCGCGAAAGTTCCTTGATGGGCACGAGCCTGATATAGTCGCCAATGCGTACAGCGCCTTCGGATTCCTCGGTGTAACCGAAGTTTTCCTTCACGTCCTGCTTTGTCGATACGGAGAGCGGCTTCAGGTAGATGCCTTCCTGCGAGCTGCGCTTGCGTTCGATGTATTCCAGCGCCGGATTGTCGATGACAACGAGCGGTTCGGACATGGTCGCTTCGAGGAACTCGTAAGCGCCGGCAGAGGTCTTTGTCGCCTTCACGATGATGGGCGGGCACTTGTCGATGAGTGTCGCGTTCGTGGCATCGAGCAGGCTCTCGATCGGTCCCTTGCGGGGGAGGATTGCTCCGTTGCCGCCGCTAGATCCGTAGGTCATGTTCTTGAACAGGTCTCCCTGAATCTTAATCGTGAACGCGCTGTGTTCGGATTGCACGGAATCCCAGCCGAGGGTGTCGACCTTGGGAATGAACGTGGAATCCTGCGTGGTCTGGTACTGTGCGCACTTCTGCGATACGGTTGTAGAGATGGTATCTATCCTCAGGAGCGTGCTGTCGGCCTTGATGGTTTCCTCGGCATCGACGTAGGTGTAGGTGTAGACCTTCTGCGTTACGTAGGTCGTGTCGTCCTTGAAGTCGATGCAGGTCTTCTTGGCGGTTCCCTTTATCCAGGTTCCGTTTGCGGAATCCAGCTTCGTAATGGCGACAGGAGTCTTTTCGCCATAGACCGTGGTAATGTCCCAACCGCCGGCAGGGATTGCGAACGGTACGTATGTAGAGGGGTTGCCCCAGTACACGTCGACCGTGTCGGGGATGTTCTTGTCCTTGAGCACGCGCACGAACTCGATGTAGATTTCATCGGGCTGGCCGTCACCTTCGAGGTCGGTTATGGTCGCGTAGTGCACGGGCACGGGGCGGCTCGATTCGATGATGGTTACCGGAGCGCATGTGGCGAGCGTGTTTGTCGCCATGTCGGTCACGTTGAATGCGGCATCGATTTGTGCACGGAAACCGGGCTTCACCAAGTTACCACCGGCATTTCCCTGAATCACGTACATCCAGCTCTTGCC
The DNA here is from genome assembly GCF_900129735.1 of Fibrobacter sp. UWCM. Taxonomy (NCBI): domain Bacteria; kingdom Pseudomonadati; phylum Fibrobacterota; class Fibrobacteria; order Fibrobacterales; family Fibrobacteraceae; genus Fibrobacter; species Fibrobacter sp. UWCM. The sequence goes on from NZ_FQWR01000018.1 coordinate 29,854, forward strand.
TTCGTCGCTTGTCGTTGCCGAAATCACGCGGATGCCGGCTTGCACCACTTCAGATGTCCCGTCATAGACGGTCAGCGGCCATTCTGTCTTGGAAGGCAGGTTGATGGGTTCGGAGAAGCTAACCTTGAGCGTGTCGTTTTCGTTCTCGTGGTTCTCGTTTTCGAGAATAGAGACGCTGACGAGCTTGGGCTTGACGGCGTCGGTAATGGTGGCGGACGACATCTGCTGCTTGCCATCTTCACGCATGTAGACAGTTACCAAGCCCTTCGGGTTCGCAAGCCCGACAAGGGAATCCGCGAACGTGAATGTTGCCGTAGCGCCGACTACCGGAGCGGCCGGAGTCAGCATGAACGACCTTTCTGCAGAATTTGCGGAGGTGAGCGTTACCTCGACGCTGTCCAGGATGTTCCTGGTTCCGTCGAACTGGCTTCCGCTGAATTCTATGCTCAGGGTGTTTTCCGTGACGGCATCGCCGGTAATGGTGCACACGTCGCTAGCAATAAGCGCCTTCTTGGGGTCGGGTCGGGTCGGCTGCGAGTAGAAGTAAACGGAGTCGCGTTCCTCGTCGTCGGCAGGGTCCTGATACTTGACCCAGATGGTATCGCCACCCAGGAAGTTCACATTGGGGAGACCCGCTTCGCTCGTCGATGCCTTGAGCCATTCGCCTTCAAAGTAGCCCAGCGCGTCGTTGGTGCGGCTCAGAATGACTTCGGTAGAATCGCCCGTGCGGGAATTGAACAGCTTCACGGGCATGTTCGTGTTGTTCTTGTTGTCCTTGTCGCGCAGCTGGATCTGGAACTGGAGCGAACCGTCAATCGGGGCGGGGCTCGTTACCGAGCTGCCGTCCTTCTGTACCAGCAGGAGCTTGCCCTGCGTGCGGTCGCCCTTGCTGAACTGTACGTAGTAGGTGCGGTTCACGAACGCGCATCCGCCATTCTCCTGGCATTCGGCGCATTCGGGGTTCGGGCCTGCGAATATGGTCACGTCCACCTTGTTGGTACCGATAGTCATCTTTGCCGGGATATTCAGGTCGAATCGCCCGGTCTCGTAGTTATAGACCGCAGCCTTCGTGAGCTGTTCCTTCGAGAGGGCGACGCCGTTCACCCAGATGGCGTTCACGTAACCGCTTTCCGAAATCAGGGCGGTACCCGTGAGGTACATCGTGCTCCTTGCGGAATCAATCTGCACGTAAGACCCGTTAGACACGTTGAACGGCGGGTTAAATGCCACGGTCATGTCGTAGTGGGCGCGCTTGGTGGTCATTTCCTTGTAAGAGGGGCTGAAGCCGGAGATGAACTCGTCCTTGCGGTAGACTACGATGTAGGGGTTGATGGGAGCCTGTTCGAAGTCGCCCTGGTCCTTGTCCCATGCGGGCACGCCTTCGTAGTCGGCGCCGTCCACGTCGCGCTTGTGGGCCGCCCACGACCAGTCGGGAGAATTACCGCCGGTCACGAGGCGCTTCTTTGCGGGGGTTCGCAGGGTTTCGCACATGTTGTTCTGGTAGATACCGCTCGAGAACCCGAGGTCGATACGCATACGCGAGGACGACTTGATGGTCGTGCCACCCAGCGGTACCGGGATGTACCAGTCGTATTCGCCCGTTGCCGGGTTGTAGGTGTCTTCAAGCTTTACGGGTACTGCATGGCGCAGGTAGTAGCGCAGCGAGTCGTCTACGCTTTCGCCGGCCTGGTTCACGCAGGGGCGGTTGAAGCCCGCTTCGTCGTAGGCCTGGCAAATATCTTCGTCCACAAGCAGCGGGCAGGTACCCGGCTGGTTGTTCTGCCCGGGCTGTGCCTCGATGTCTTCGGGTTTTGCGGTCACGTAGAATCGCAGGGTCAGTTCGTTGAACGCGCGGTCTTCGTTGTTGGTGAGGTTCAGGTTCAAGAAGTCCATCCCGCCGAACTCGTACTGGTACACGCTCACGTCGAAGTCGTAGTGCGTCACGGGGGTGGTAAACTTGAGCGGCATGCCGTTGTCGTCGGTACAGCGCTGCACGCCGTTGCTTTCCACGCAGTAGTAGTATGTCGTCTTTTCCTTGAGCTTGCCAATCTTCACGTAGTGGAAGCTGGTCGGGATTCCCGAGACGTCGGCGTTGCCGTTGATGTCGCAAGAGCCTGTTCCCGATACGGGGCAGGTCATCTTGTCGTAGCTTGTGAGTGTCGTATCCCAGTAGACCTTGGATTCGTACTGGCCGTTCGGGGTGTACCACATGATCTCGGCGCTGTCGGAACTCAGGTTGCAAACCTTCACGTTCTGGATGTCGGCGGGTGCCGGCGGGCTCACGAGGGTCGTGAACGTGAACGGGGTCGTAGTGCTGTCGACGAGCCACTTGGTGGCATACGCCTCGCTCCGGATGTTAATCGCAATGACCTTGAAGTAGTAGGTGGTGCCGTTCTGCAGGCCGGTCAGGTGAATCTCGTGGCTCACGCCGTTCACGGTATCCTTCGCGGGGATGTTGAACGGGCCGGTCTCGTTCGTGCTGTAGAGAATCATCGCGGGGCCGCGCATGTCCTGCGTCACCTTCACGATTGCGGAATCGTAACCCACGTAGCGGATTTCCACGTTAATCTGGGAGGGGGCGCGGTTGCGGTCCTCTTCACGGACGGCAACGGCGCACGATGCCACGAACATGGCCGTAGCGTCGATACAGGTTTCAGAGAGGTGGTAGTCTTCCCAGCTGAGGGTCGAGGGCGACCAGGCGTTCTCGGTACCCGGGGTCACGCCGCCGAACAATGCGCCGGTAGGCGGATTGTACTTGTAGCCTGCGCCCGGCATGTTCTTGCCTTCGGGGTTCGATGCACGGTGGTGCGGGTGGGCGTCGTTCTTGTCACCCACGCCCAGCAAGAAGGAAACATCCCAGGGGTTCACGCCGAGCATGTAGTTGAGCTGGTTTATACCGAGTTGCTTCATGGCGGCGGAGTTCCAGTTTTGCATGCCCTTCTGCGGCAGGTTGATGCCTTCCAGGTCCTTGGTCACGTCGGAGTAGGCGAGCACTTCAAAGATATTGCCCGCCTGGTAGCGGTTGTAAATCCAGGTCTGGTCGGTCTGCATGTTGTACCACAGGTCTCCGAACGAAACAGGGGTCGGGCCGTTCAGGGTCGGGATAGTAATGCTCTGGGAACCGCTTCCGCTCAGGTAACTGATGTTGGTTCCGAGAATCAGGGCCACGTTTTCGGCGTAGGTTAGGCGTGTCTTGTCGTCGATGCCGTACTTGAGGCCGGTTTCCTTGTCCTTCAGGAGCATCTTGTAGAAACCGTACAGCGTGTAGGTGTAGGCGTTCGCCCAACTCGTATTCTTGCTGGACTTGCGCATGCCGTCACGGTTCCAGGCCATCCAGCCGCCATGGAAGAACCCGGTCGAGGCTTCCTGGGGCACGCCAATCTGCGTATCTTCCACGGCGTCGTTCAGGTAGTCCATCTTGCCGGTCTTTTCGTAGGTGGCGTAGTGGAGTGCGATAGCCGCAATGGCCAAGTCGTCGTGAGATTCGTTGTTGCCGTTGTAGGCCGGACTCGACCAGCCGTCGGCAATCGTGTTGTGCACGTAGGCCTTTCCGCCGTCGTAGGTTCCGGGGCCAAGGCTCTTTTCCTTGAGTTTCAGGTTCTTGGCGAAATCGTACATCTTCTCGGCAACCACAAGGCAGCTGTCTGCGAAGGGCTTGTCGTATGTCGCGTATTCCTTGCTCAATATGGCGAGGCCCGCTGCAATCTGGCCCGAGATGTTGGAACCCAGTTCGCCCAGGCGGATGTCACGTTCGTGCGGCCCGCCGCGTCCGGTCAAGGTCGTCGGGAGGGCGTCCTGGTTTTCGGGTCGGCCCCACCATCCGTGGTCCGCACCGAAGTTTCCGATGGAGACCGCCATGTTGTCGATGACTCCGTTCGCGAAGGTGTAGGCGCGCATAAAGAAGTCCGCACCGTGCTTTGCCTCGCGCAGAATGTCGGGGATACCGTCGGTATTGATGGTTTCGCCCATGTTGTAGGCATAGTGGTCCTCGTCGCGTTCCGGGCTAGAAGCCGCCATTACAGCGAGCACCATGAAGGCGTAGGCCTGGGTCTGGGATTCCTTCAGGTGGTCACCGCAGTCGTACCAGCCGCCCTGCAGGGCGCCTTCCTTGGGGGTGAACCCGGTAACGGCGCCGACACCCTTTACAAACTTGCCTGCACCGTCCTTGGTGTGGCTCGGCTTGTGGAACCAGGATTCAGAGTTGCCGGAACGGTTGATGCCGTAGAACTTGAGGGTCGCGTCGCGGACCATCGAGTAGACCTTGTCACTAATAATAAATGTAGCGGAATACTGGTTGAGCACCTTTACGCGGTAGCGGGTGTTCATCTCGAGGCCCGTTGCCTGGGTCAGGTTGCCGATACATACCTTGCCCGTGGGGCCCTCGGCGCTGGCGGTATAGCGTCCCTGGTCGTTTGTCGCGGCGTCGGTGCCCGCCTTGATATCCCAGCTCGAACCGGTCGACTTGCCGGTGTTGGTGAAAGTTCCTCCTGTAAAGACTTCGTTACCATCCAGGTCGACGACAGAGAAGTTCTCGCCACAGGTCCCGGCAGAAACATAGTAGAACTGCTTTTCAGGGTCTTCGGGCAGGTATCCCGCCTGGTTGATGCGGATACGGCCTATGCGCAGGTTCTGGGCGTCACGATATGCCTGGTTCAGCGAGTCAGGGATAATCCCGTTCGGCACAAAGTCCTGGGGCATCGAACCGATTTTAGGTACGGTATTGTGCTTCTTGCGGTTGGGCGTGTACTTGCTGAAACTTTCGACGGTACCGCCATTGTCGGTCGCGGCAGTATCCCACTTCATGGGCCAAATCGGTCTAATCAAATCATAAGGTGTCGGTTGCTCTTGGTCAACAGCGGCAAAACATAACGACACCAGCAAAAGGACTGGAACAAGTAATAGCGGCATAAAGCCCTCCCTTAAAGAAGTGCGCAAAACATCCCATATAGAAAATAGACTTTTTTAAGGTCGGCCGTAAAATCCGTATCAAAAAAAACTACACTTTCGGGCTTTTTTTTATATATTTCAGAATATGAATTCAGTTCAAGATAAGATATTGCCTTTATTAAAGAAAAGATTTGTTTACAAATTTGTTCCGGCCGCGTTTGCGAGCGGTCTTGCTGTTTTTGGCCTTTCTGCCTGTGGAGAGGATCCTTCCAGCCCGGATACACCGGAGCCGACCAGTACGGCTTCGCGGGACCCCATTGAGAATTCTTCCGATACCCCTTTGTCGCAGGGTGAAATTCCGCCGTCTGTAACGTCTTCGTCGACGCAAACAACGAATTCGTCTTCTTCGAGGGCGCCCCAGCCTGTGGTGTCTTCTTCGTCCAAGACGGCGACCGCTTCTTCTGACGAGGTATTGAACGAGCCCAGGATGGCTGTGAACGGAGCCTGTGGCCCGATGAATCCCATAATCGAGAAGGGGGCGATGGCAACCTGGTCGTTCTTCCGCGAGTCGGGCGACGTTTTTGATGCCATCATGGCGCCGTTCGTATGGACCTTCCCGGAACTGAGCAAGACTGTGCAGGGTAACGGGATGAACTCCGTGAATGTTTCCTACGAACAGTCGGGAACCTACACGGCGACTCTGAATGTCGATGGAACCGAAATTACCTGCGAACCCTTGCAGGTGCAGGGTATTCCTATAACGATTAATTCCTGCAAGGCCGACAAGGAAACTGCCAAGGCGGGCGAGACAATCACGTGGACCGTCGAGGCGGAATCCGAGGCGACCATTACCGGGTATTCCTGGACGTCTACGCTCGGGACAATTTCCGGCTCCGGCACGAGTGCTACTTTATCTGCAGAAGCGTCTATGCACAAGCAGAAGGTGGCCCCCGTTGTCGCCGTGACGAACGACGACAGGACCACGCAGACATACCAGTGCGACGGCGTGACCGTGCTTGACCCCGAATCGGTGGACCTGGTGCTTGCTCTGGGCAGCATCAACGACCAGGCTTCTTACGGAGAAACGGTTCTCCCGAACTTGCCCGATTCGCTGTTCATCCAGGCCCAGACGCCCATGACGGTGCAGGTCCCTGCTGGTGCGCCTTCTAACTGCACCATCGGGTGCAAACCCAAGGTCGGAGCGGATTACATGAGCCTGAAGCTGACTTGGGACGGCGTGGAACAGTCCAACTTTGCCTACTTCAACCCGGCGGGTTGCGCTCCTGGAAAGAAGTACTCCATCGAGGCTTCCGTTACGGCAATCTGCGTCGTGAACAAGTAAGTGCACCGCAGGTGCACGCACAAATGCGACCGCTCGCTCGTCATCTAGGGCATTGAAACCTCCGGTTCCTCACTCGCTCCCACCTAAAGGTGGCCATGTACACTAAGCGCTAAAGCGCAAGTGTCCAAAGGTCGCCTACGACGGCTCGTTGATACGAGCCGCCTCCGGCTCACATAATCTGCGGTCATCCCCGCGTAGGCGGGGATCTCCTTTTTATACCTGTTTAGCGGATTATTAAGTGTCGGGAGGGTCTTAGGGAGGGCGTGCGCCCTCCCTTGTCGTATTTTTGGGGGTAAAGTTGCGGAAGTGGCGGTGAAAATGATGAAAAAAGGCCGATTTCACCGCCGGAAATTACTTTGTATGTACGTTTTTGCAGGGAAAACGCCTTTTTCCCCATAGGAATACGGTCTATTTGCTGTTTCAAAGAGAAAAAAGGGGGCTATTTTTATGGGAAATTTGAAAAAATAGCCTGTTCTTTTTAGATAAATTAAAAAAGTGGCGGTGAAAATGGCAAAAAAAAGTCCATTTCACCGCCAGATTTGCAAAATAGCGTGCAAAATAGCGTGGAGTCTGGGGCTTGTTGCAAAAAATAAGACCGGTTTTCAGCCGGCCTTTTAAACCTGTTGTCGAACGAACGGTCTTCTGTGAACGGAAAAGGCTCGTATCAACGAGCCTTTGCAGTGAGAGTGAGCACTTACCGGAGTAATTCAATACCCAATGTGGTGCGAACGGTCTTTTCCGTGAACAACAAAGCCCCAGTTATTAAACTGGGGCGGTTGTGAGAGCGAGTGAGTAACCGGAGGTTCCTCACCCAAGATGTCGAACGAGCGGTCGCTTATCAGTCCCCGGTGAAGATGATCACGAGAACAGAAGCGACGAACAGCGCAGACACCACGAGGAATTCCCACGGGTTTTCCATGATGGTGGTCTTTGCAGAACCCATGCTTTGGGCTTCCATCTTCTGCTGTTCTTCGGCCTTTGCCTTGGCTTCAGCTTCGGCAGCCTTCTTTTCTTCTTCGGCCTTGGCGAGAGCGGCGGAGTCTACCGGGGCTTCTTCGGTCTTGGCTTCGAGGACTTCGGTCTTGGCGGAGTCGGCCTTGGCGGTGTCGGCGGCGGCTACGGCTTCAGCCGGAGCGGCGGCGGAATCAGCAGCTTCGGCAGCCTTGGCGGTGTCGGCAGCGGGAGCGGCGGCAGCTTCGGCAGGGGCGGCTTCAGCGGCAGGTGTCGGTGCTGCTTCGGCAGCGGGAGCGGCGGCCGGGGCAGCTTCAGCGGCAGGGGCCGGAGCAGCGGCTTCAGCAGCAGGTGCAGCAGCCGGGGCAGCCTCAGCAGGAGCGGCTGCAGGTGCAGCGGCTTCGGCGGCAGGTGCCGGTGCGGCAGCGGGGGCTGCCTTCTTGGCGGACTTGGCCGGCGCGGCGAATGCGACTGCCGCAGCGAGCATGGAGACCATCAAAATCTTTTTCATCATAGATTCCATTCCTCTTTAGGGGTTGTTTTTAAACTTACGCTCTAAAAAATAGCACATCTTGGGGCGAATTGCTAAAAAAAAATTAAAAAAATTCAAATAATTCCCTTTTTTTGTACGTTCATCGGCGTTTTTTACAAAAAAAGGCTTTGTGCCCGGCGAGACTGCCCCCTTCGGTCGGGGCAATTTTTATCTTATGAATCAAAATTTAACCCCTCACTAGAGACACAAATTATGGCATTCAAATACGAAGCAACCGTCCAGCACGGTGAAGATACTACCGAATACGTGAACCTCGGTAAAGACGGCGTTTCCGTCGCCGAATTCGAAGGCAAGAAGATTCTGAAGGTCGCCCCCGAGGCGCTCACCAAGATCGCCCAGGCAGCCTTTGAAGAAGTGGAATTCTGCCTGCGTCCGGCCCACACGGCGAAGGTCGCAAAGATTTTGCAGGACCCGGAAGCTTCGGACAACGACAAGTTCGTGGCCCTCACCATGCTCAAGAACGCCTGCGTTGCCGCAAAGGGCATTCTTCCGTTCTGCCAGGACACCGGTACGGCAATCTGCGTTGCCCACAAGGGCCAGCAGGTGTGGACCGGCTTCGACGATGCCGAAGCGATTTCCGAAGGTATCTACAACGCCTACACCACCAAGAACCTCCGCTACAGCCAGATTGCACCCTTGACCATGTACGAAGAAAAGAACACCGGTTGCAACCTGCCTGCCCAGATCGACATCCACGCCGAAGAAGGCGCCGAGATGAAGTTCCTCTTTGTGGCCAAGGGCGGTGGCTCTGCCAACAAGACTTACTACTGGCCGATGACCAAGGCGCTCCTCAACCCGAAGTCCTTGGAAAAGTTCCTCGCCGAAAAGGTGAAGACCTTGGGTACTGCGGCTTGCCCTCCGTACCACCTCGCGATTGTGATTGGCGGAACCTCTGCCGAAATGAACACCCACATGGTGAAGCTCGCTAGCTGCGGCTACCTCGACGATATTCCGACCACCGGTTCTGAAGGCGGCCGTATTTTCCGCGACCTCGAAATGGAAGAAAAGGTTCTGCACATCTGCCAGAAGACGGGCATTGGCGCCCAGTTCGGCGGCAAGTACCTGGTGCACGATGTGCGCGTGATTCGCGCTCCGCGCCATGCGGCTAGCTGCCCGGTTTCTATCGGCGTGAGCTGCTCTGCCGACCGCAACATCAAGGCAAAGATTGACGAGAACGGCCTCTGGCTCGAAAAGATGGAACACCATCCGGAAAACTACATTCCGGCAGGCAACGCCGTGAACCTCGCTCCGGCAGTGGAAATCGACCTTGACCGCCCGATGAAGGAAGTGCTCGCCGACCTCACCAAGTATCCGGTGAAGACCCGCCTCAGCCTCAAGGGCACGATGATTGTGGCCCGCGACATGGCACATGCCAAGATTGCTGAAATCTTCGACAAGCAGGAACGTGGCGAAGAACTCACCGACGAAGAAAAGACCGTATTGAAGGTCGTTTCGGACCACCCGATTTACTACGCCGGCCCGGCTAAGACTCCGGCAGGCATGCCCACCGGTAGCTTCGGCCCGACGACAGCCAACCGTATGGACCCGTACGTGATGCGCTTCCAGAGCAAGGGAGCCTCGATGATCATGGTCGCGAAGGGCAACCGCAGCCAGGACGTCACCGACGCCTGCAAGAAGTACGGTGGATTCTTCCTCGGCTCCATCGGCGGCCCGGCAGCCATCCTCGCTGAACAGAACATCCTCAGCAACGACATCGTGGCCTTCCCGGAACTTGGCATGGAAGCCATCCGAAAGATCACCATCAAGGACTTCCCCGCATTCATCTTGGTGGATGACAAGGGCAACAACTTCTTTGAAGGTTTGATCTAGCGTCGTCATTCCTGCTTATCGTCATTCCCGCTTATCGTCATTCCCGCGAAGGCGGGAATCCTTAGCAACTAAAAATCCCACCGGAATTTACCGGCGGGATTTTTTTTGTGTGTGGATGTGAAACTTTATTGGCGGAAATATCTTCCTAGATAAGAAATTACCTACTTGAAGGGGCAAAATGGGGCTCTTTTATAACAATTCATTGTATTTTTTTCAATGGGGAGAAGGTCGCGGGTGGCCTTTTTAGGCCAGAATAGATTATTTTATTGATTGGATAATTGTCTTTTCTAGAATGTGCCTATGCTGAATATTGACGAAATAAGCGATTACAGGGATTTGCTGAAGAACTACTATACCCAGCGCAAGCTGGAGATGCCCCTGTATTCCTACAAGATGCTGGGGCAGAAGCTCAGTCTGGAAACGAGCCAGGTGTTCCGCGTGCTGAACAAGGAACTTCACTTGCCCAACCGCAGCATCCCGCTGGCCAAGGACCTCTTGGACCTGAAGGGACGCAGTGGCGAGATTTTCGAGATTCTGGTGGCGGCGTCCAAGACGAAGTCGCCCGCAAAGAAGGACAAGCTATACAAGATGGCGCTTGCCCTGCAGGATGTTGACCTGCGCAAGTTCAATCCGAGCGAATACCTGTTCTTAAGCAAGTGGTGGATTCCCGTAGTGCGCGCGCTTATCGAGATGAACGGTGGGCATGCCGAAGTTTCGCGCCTGGTGAAGCAGATTACGCCGACGGTTTCGGAAGACCAGGTGCGCGAAGCCATAAAGGTGCTCAAGGACCTGAAGCTCATTACTCCGCTCGCGTCGGAACGCTATGCGGCAACGACAGCGAACTTTACATCGGGAAGTTCGCCCACGAAGACTGCCGCCATACGCAGTTACCAGAACCAGCTGCTCGCCCTTGCGCAGAACGCCCTGGTTGCCATCGAGCCTGCGAGGCGCAATATATCTTCGCTGCTCGTGGGTGTCGATGAAGATTGTTTTGCCGACCTGAACGAAATGACGCTTGAATTCAGGCGCCAGGTGCAGAAGAGGGTGGGTGAGGTAAAGGTGCCGAACAAGGCGATGCAGTTTGTATTTGCCCTTTACCCGGTTGCCGAAGTGCAGAACGGCCATCAGGTGAAAAAGGAGGGCGTGAGAAAATGAAGAAGTTCCTCTTATTCCTTGTGACCGTGATTCTTTGTGCGTGCTCGAATGACAAGGTGGCGGGCATCAGCACGGTCGAGACAGAAAACGCCTACCTGATACAGGTCGTTCACGAGGACTCCCTGCCTGCGGTAGGTGTCTTGGCCCGCATGCGAGCTGCAAGTTTTGTCCGCAGTGTAGGCGATGATTCCGCGGGGGCGGCATACTACGAGGAATTCGTGACGGATTCCCTGGGCTGCATCCGCGTGGATAGTCTTGCCGTCGATGTCGCGACGATTGAAATCGTGACGGCGGGCGAGGGCGTTTTCGATAAGATTGCAGCCGAAGATGTGCAGAATGGCGATTCCGTGCAGTTCGTTCTCAAAAAGACGGGGAGCATGCGCGGGAGGGTTTACCTGCCGGAAGGCGTTGACCATGCGTGGATTCAGGTGTATGGAACCGACCGTCTTGTAAAGACCGATAGTGAAGGGTTCTACGAGATGGATTCGCTCCCGGCGTATGAATACGACCTGCGCGTGATTGTGGGCGATAGCGTCGTGGAGCAGGTGGCGACGGTTGATGCCGGCGAGGCGACGCTCGCGAATGTCCGCACGTTTGAACCGGATTCTGTCAAGGTGCTGGACTTTGAATCCGCGGATGCGCAGTTTATTATCCGGGAACTCGGTATAAGCGAGGCGGGTTACATGTCCTCTACTGATACGAGCGTGAAGACTACTCCCGAGGTGGCGATGGTGCCCGAGACGCGCGAGGATATTGAGGAATTCTTCGTGGAGGCGGGAGCGGACCGTGCCGGTAACGCCTTGCACTGGGTATCTTCTGCGGGGCGCGGACGCTGGTCGTTCTATGGCATCTGGGTTTGCCCGGAGGAATCTCCGTGCGATTTGTCTGCAACGGATTCCATCGTGTTCTATGCCCGCGGGAACGGTGTCATCTCGATTACGCTCGAGACGCTCGGCAGTTCGAACGAAGAAGGCAAGACGCTGGCCTACGATACCCTCAATACAGAAGGATGGGTGCGTCGCGTCATAAAGCCCGCTAATTTCAAGCCGCGCGACGATATGTACGGCAATCTCGGCTGGGATGTCATTAGCAAGGCGGTGACGACCATCTCGATAGCCTCCTACGACGAGACCGAATTCTGGATAGACGATGTCGTGTTCTACGGCATCAAACCCAGCGACTTTATCGCGAAATAAAGAAAAAAATCCCGCCGATTGGCGGGACTTTTCACTTAATAATTTTTTATCAAAAACGCATTTTGCTTAAGAAACGAGTGAGATGAGGCGTCGCTCGCCCGTAGCGTACAACTCGTACGTGAGGCGCGAGCGCAACGAAGTATCACGAAGTTTATTAAGCGAAAGGTTCCATCACCTGCCACAAAACAGCTTTGTGGGCGTGCAGCCTATTCTCCGCTTCTTCGAAGCTCATGTTCACGTCGAGGTTGTCCATCACGGAGTCCGTGATTTCTTCGCCGCGGTGTGCGGGCAGGCAGTGGCTCACCTTGCAATGGGCCGGAGCGAGCTTCAGGAGTTCGTCGTTGATCTGGAACGGGAGGAAGTGGCTCTGCTTTTCGGCCTTTTCGCCTTCCTGGCCCATGCTCACCCAGACGTCACTATAGAGGATGTCGGCGTCCTTGACGGCTTCCTTCGGGTCGTTGAACACGCGGTACTGGCAGCCGTGCTTCTTGAGGCCGGCTGCGGCTTCTTCCACCACGTCCTTCGGCTGCTCGAAACCCTTGGGGCAGGCGAGCGTGAAGTTCATGCCCACCTTGGAGGCGAGCGCGAGGAAGGAGTTTGCCACGTTGTTGCCGTCACCGATGAAGGCGACTGTTTTCGGCTTGCCGTCGGCGTTCTTGAAACCGCCGAGGTTCTCGCAAATCATCTGCGCAAACGCGATGGCCTGGCAGGGGTGGCAGTCGTCGGTCAGGGCGTTCACCACAGGGACGCTACCGAATTCGGCGAGTTCTTCCACGAGCTGCTGCTTGAAGCAGCGGACCACGATGGCGTTCACCCAGCGGCTGAGGCAGCGGGCCACGTCCTTCACGCTTTCGCGTTTGCCGAGCCCGATGGAATCCGGGGCGAGGAGCACGGCGTGGCCGCCGAGCTGGTTCATGCCCACTTGGAACGTGGTGATGGTACGCAGCGAGGGCTTCTCGAAGAACATGGCGATGTTCTGGCCGTGCAGACGGTCGGACACCTTGCCGGCGTGAACCTCGGCCTTCAGGCGGGAGGCGATTTCGACGGTTTCGAGGATTTTTTCTTCACTCCAGTCCATCAGGCGGAGGAAGTGCTTGTTGCGATCAATCATTTTGATTCCTTTGGGCAAGCCCTAAAAACAAAAAAAACTAAAAAAACGGAGTTTTTCACTCCGTCTTTTGGAAATCACAAGAAGATGCTAACGGATATTAGCGAAGTTTCTTTTTGTGACGGTCACGACGACGGCGCTTTTTACGCTTGTGGGTCGCAATCTTCCTGCGCTTTCTTTTCTTTCCGCAAGGCATGGTTGTATCTCCGTTAAAGGTTAAACTTAAAAATGTGCCCCCAAATAGAGAAAATTTTTGGCCTCTTGTCAAGGGGAAAGAGGGATTTTAGGGCAGACTAGGGGGTGCGGACGGGGCTGTTTTTTACCGAAAAACGCAAATTACTCGGTTACCTGGTCCATCGCCTGGCGGATAAGTGCCGCGGCACCGCCGAACTGTGCGGCGCGCGGGGCGTTGTTGCTCAGCATCTGGCGGAACTTGCGGGCGCCGGGGAGTCCGGTGAACAGCCCGTACAGGTGGCGAACGAGGATGGTCGCGGGGCAGCCTTCGGCGGTCTGCTTCTCCACGTAGGGGAGGTAGGCCTCGAGCAGCGCCTTGCGGGTGGCGGGGCGCGCCTTGCCGGCGATAATGTCTGCGGGGTTGTCGCTCGCCGGTCGCAGGTCGTTAAAAATCCGCTCGTCGGCGTCGTGCAGGAACCACGGGTTCTCGTACGCTTCGCGTCCGACCATCACTCCGTCCAGGTCCTGCAGTTGCTCTTCCACCTGGTCGAGCGTCTTGATGCCGCCGTTGATGCTGATGTTCAGGCCTGGCATCTCTGCCTTGAGGCGGTGCACGAAGTCGTAATGCAGAGGCGGGACCTCGCGGTTCTCCTTGGGACTTAAGCCCTGGAGCCAGGCCTTGCGCGCATGCACGATGAAAACCCTGCAACCCGCATCGCGGATAGTTTGTACAAAATCGGTGAAGAATTCCCAGCTGTCGAACTCGTCGACCCCGATGCGGCACTTGATGGAGACGGGAATGCTTACTGCGTCCTGCATGGCCTTGAAGCAGTCGGCCACGAGGTTCTTATCCTTCATGAGGCAAGCCCCGAAGTTCCCGTTCTGCACGCGGTCCGAAGGGCATCCGCAGTTCAGGTTCACTTCCTGGAAACCCGCGGCTTCCACGAGTTTGCTTGCCTGCGCGAGATCGGCCGGGTTGCTGCCCCCGAGCTGCAGAACTGTGGGGTGCTCGAAGGCTTCGTGCCCGAGGAACTGTTCCTGCTTTGCGTGGAGCACCGCGTTTGCGACAACCATCTCGCTGTAGAGCAAGATATGCTTTGAAATCAGCCGCAAAAAATAGCGCTCGTGACGGTCGGTGCAGTCGAGCATCGGCGCGATGGAAAGCTTGCGGTTGAAATCCAGGTCCATGCGCGCAAATGTAGAAAAAAGATGCTGCACTATCCTGTATTTTTGCGTGTTACGGGATGACCTCGCTCCATTTTACGAAGCTTGTTTTCTTGAGGGCGTTGGCAAACGCTGCATCCGTATTGAACTTCTTGCTTAGTGCGTTTTCGATTTTCTTGGTGTATTTGTCGAAATGAAAATCAAATGTCTCCATCGCCATGTAGATGTTCTTGCTGTAGTAGCATTTGGGACGGGGGTAAGTGTCCACTGCGGAAAAAACGTCGTCCCATCCCTGAATAATGGAAAAGCCCCGCTCCGGGTAATAATATTTGAGCTCATCGTCTATTTCGCGGATTGGATTGTTTCCGAAGACCCGGAAGGTCTGGTCGTATTTGATGCGCTTCGTCTCTTTGTCTACGTGGCAAATGACGACTTGTTCCGCATCCCTAGGAATCTTGATTCCCACGATGTAGGCAAGTCTCACGATGTAGTCATAGCTATCAATGCCGGGGTCTTTAAGCTCTATTTCTCCACAGAAGGCGCCTCGGCTTGTTAAATTTTCGTCCCGTTCCTCCCGTAATTCATAATCATCCTTTTTCCCCTCCGGGAAAAGGAAATAGGTGTGTTGCAGGAGTTCCTTGTCGGAATCTTCTCTATCGTCGCTCCTGAGCTCGTTAAAATGCTCAATTTTTTCACATGTCATTGGTTCGGCATTTTCCCAAAGTTCGTCGAACATCCACTGGAAAGGCTTGTAATCCGAGGTTTCCGTTGCAATAGACCTGTCCTCGAAATCATTGTATGAACCGTCATCGCGCGTTGGGCTCACAATGCTGAAGGCGCGTTTTTCTCCAAGGTGGACGAGCAGGAACATATCCAGGTTTTGGACATGGCGAATCTCGATTTCGGGATACTGTAGAAAGTCCCAGAGAGTGCGCCAGTCCGGCTTGTTGTGAACATCCGTCAAGAAGCGGATTTTTGTGCCTTCTTCAATTCGGCTTATTTCCAACGAATCGGGATCTTCGGGGTCATCGTCATCAATGTCGTCAATGATTGGGCTGTAATCGTCAAAAAGACCCGGGACGTCATCGTTCAGCGAAGGAAGTACCACAAGGCGTTCTCCATTATCGCTTTCCCAAAATTCATGCATCAGGTCTATCAGGTAGCTACCTTCGTAAACTTGACCGTCTATATTTCTGGCTTTCTTTTTAGTCATAATGGCTCCTTTGCTGTTAGCCTCTCTCGGGCTCGTGATACACAGGATTCAACATGCGCTTTAGTTGATCGGCCTTGTGCTTGTCGGGATAGGCATCAAGCTCTTTCATGAACTCCTCGTATTCTTCCGGTGTAAATATACGGCGGGTTCCGTTTGGCCCTCGGGTCTCCACGTAGCCCTTTTCTTTCAGGATTTTTTCTCTGTTGAGGTCTGACATATTCTGCTCCGTTGGATGCTGCTTCTTGAGTCAATATATATTATTTATGTGACAGATAGTGACATGCTGTGAAAAAAGAAGGGGATGGGTGTCGCTTTGGCTGAGAGTGCATGTTTTTGACGTGTTCTTGATGGATTCTTGCCGATGGTAAAGCCGTTATTTTGCTATAATATATTACATGAGCTTAATTCGCAAAATTGTCGTTGCTGGCGGGACGCACGGGAACGAGCGGACGGGTGTTCGCTTGGTCGAGAAGTGGATGGCGTGCCCCGAATGCTACGGCGCATGCTGCCCCAGCGCAGATGTTTCGCTGGTGCTTGCGAACCCGGAGGCCATGCGGCTCAACCGGCGTTATCGCGATTTTGATTTGAACCGTTCTTTTTCGCAGGTCTGTCTTGATGCGTCCTCTGAACCGCAACAGTGCGAGTTTAGGCGTGCGCGCGAACTGAACCGCATTTACGGCCCGAAGGGCGCAAGCACGAAGACCGACCTGTTGCTCGACGTGCACAACACGGGATCGAACATGGGGCTGTGCTTGATTCTTTCGGCACGCGACCCGTTCACGATGAAGGCCTCCGCCGTCTTGACGCAGGAATTCGATGACGCCTGGATTTACTACCAGCCGGAGGAGCGCAGTGCGTCGCCCTACTTTGGCACCGTCGCGAAGGCGGACGTGTGCATTGAAATTGGCCCGCAGCAGCACGGCACGCTGGATGCCCGCCTCTTTGAACAGGCGGAAAAACTGGTGAAGCGTTACCTGGAACTTGCGGACGAATGGAACCGCGGGGAACTGCAAAAGCGCGCCCCTATCCAGGTGGAAGTCTACACGCAGCTGCGCGACCTCGGTTACCCGAAGGCATGGGCGGGCGCCCCCATCGAGGCGATGATCCACCCCGATTTGCTTGGAGCGGATTATCGCGAACTTAAAAAGGGCGACAAACTGTTCCGCACCTTCGACGGCAAGGACATTCTGTACGAAGGCGAGGCCGACGGGCGCGAGAGCGTGTGGCCCATCTTCATCAACGAACCCGCGTACTACGAGAAGGACATCGCGATGAGCCTGACCGTGAAAAGCGTGGAGGAATGGTAATATGGCTGAATTTGATATGAGCGGCGTGCCGAGCGAGGAACTTTCTTCCATCTCGGGCGAAGAGCGCCTGGGCAACCTGATGCAGTTGATTGAAGCCCAGAGGGGCGAAGGCTGGGAATCGCGCCTTCACGATATTCTTGATTCTTTCGAGGACTTCTTGACATTGCGCCCCGAACCGCCTCAGGCATGGAAGGATACGTATGCGGCGAGCGGCAAGCAGTTCGACTACTACCAGATTGTGCTCCCGAAGGATTTCGAGGACCCCTACGAGGATGACCTCGGCAATATCCGTCGCCTGCGCGGGGAATTTGAACGCGAGCCTTCCACGATGGCGCTGGAACACGAACTCATCAGCCGCAATTACTTTGTCTACGAGAACGGCCATGCGGAGGCTATTCCGGCTCCGCGCCCGATGCTCATGCTCGAAAGCCAGGACCGTGACGACGACCAGGAAGAACAGGAAGGCGACATTACTTGGGATTGCTGCATTTCGATTTTTGCGGACGGAAGCTACGTCGCCTACAACCTCGAAAACGACGACGAAGAGGTTTTGGGCGAAGATTTCAAGTCCGTGTTCAAGAAATATATCGGCACGCTTTCCAAGATGCAGTTGGTAATTCCAGTGGAAGGGCGTGACTACGGCATTTTGAGAAGCGACGCCTAGCGCATTTCGCCTGCCGATGGAATCACTCGAACTCGAAATATACGGGCGGTACCGCGCGCTTGTCGAAAAGTCGTGCGCTTTTTCGGGCCGTACTAGCCCCGATGGGGAACCGTCGCGCGTGCGCCTCTCCGATATCCTCGACCGCTACGATGCATTCTGCTTTGACGGTTACGGCACGCTCTATAACCGGGGCGATTTCGTGTACCCGGGTGCGAAGGAGTGGTTTGGCGCGCTGAGGCGTGCAGGAAAGCAAATTCGCTTGGTTACGAATGCGGCATCGAATCTGGACCAGGCCCTCGCCGAAGAGGCGGATGCCCGCGGGTTCGATTTCACCGTCGCAGAAACGATTTCTTCCGGTAGCCTGCTGAAGGGCTGGCTGTCGGGCCTGCCTGCGGGCGGCTCGCCTTTTGGTGCGGGTCGCGAGGTCTATTACATCGGGCGTGCGACGGGCGTGAACGTGCTCGCCGAATGCGGGATTGCTGCCGTGGAGAATCCGGTTTCGCCCGTGGTGGCGGTTTCTTCTTCGACGGCGACGGACGAGATGTACGCGCAGGCGGTAGCTATCTTGCGCCGGCCCGGAGCGCTGCTGCTGGTGCTGAACCCGGATGCGTGGGCCCCGCGGATTGACGGGACTCGCGCGCCTGTCTCGGGCGAACTTTGTGAACGCCTGCGCCGGGAGACGGGCTGCGCTGCGGAATATTTCGGCAAGCCATTCCCCGGAATATGGCAGAAGGTCCGCGCGACTTTGCCCGCGGGCGCGAAGGCGGTTATGATTGGCGATACGCTCGGGACGGATGTGTACGGCGCGTATGTCGCGGGTTTTGACAGCGCGCTTGTTGTCGGGCGCAATGAACCGGCGGCAGAGCTTGCTGCCGACGAGAAACTGCTGGGCGTGAGGCCTACTTATTACTTGGAACCGTAGCGGAATCCGCGGGTGCTGTCGTGGGCTGAACCGCGCCAGAATTTGCGGGGGAGGCATTTCCGGTGGGCTGCGCAGTATTGGACTGCGCTGCGGGTGCCTGCTGCTCGCCGGGCTTACCTGAAACTATTACGTACAACGTATCGTGAACGATGACCGTGTCGCGCACGAAGACGGTGTCGTGTGCGCAGACTGCCTGCGATAAGGACGCTGAGTGGTATGCTGAGCTTGCCGAAGCACCTGTCGAAGCGCCTGTCAAAGGGGTGCTGTTTGTCGGCGCGTTGCTTACGGAACTTGCCGGAGTGGCTGCACTGTTTGCCGTGGTGCCCTGCGCGTTCTTCTTGGCCTTTTCCTCTTCGCGGATTTTGTCGATAAGCTTTTCGCGCTTGGTTTTCAGGTCTTCCATTTCCTTTTTCAGGCGGGTCTTGTTGCCGGGCCTGCGTTCGCGCGAGTAGCGTCCTTCGATGCGGTCAATCTGGGTTTCCAGTTCGCGCAGCTCGTCGTAAAGCGGGCCTTCGCCTTCGAGCGAGGGTGCGGGCTTGAACCAGTCGACGAAACGCTGCCACAGGGATTTTTCCTCTTCTGCGGCGCTCTGGCTTGCGCAGAAGGCGGTGAGCACGATGGTCGCTGCGAAGATGCTGAAAACGTTTTTGCGGAATTGCATGCGACAATGATAGAAAATTTTTCGGCTCATTTTGCCACCTTTCTCCGTTTTAAGGGTAGAGACGCCTTCAAAGTCTCCTAAAAAACTACCCGCTTGACATATACACGTGAAATAGGTATAATATAAAACTACTAGGAGATTTTTATGAGCAAGCACATCAAGACACCGACAATCGGAGAGATTCTGAACGAGGAGTTCTTTACGCCCTTGGGATTGTCTGCTTACAAGGTCGCCCAGGCAATCAACGTGCCTGTTTCCAGGATTCAGGACATCCTTCACGACCGCAGGCGAATTACCGTTGACACTTCCCTGAGACTCGCCAAGTTCCTCGGCGTATCCGACGACTATTTCATCTCCCTACAAGATGATATCGATATCCGAAATCTCAAGATAGAACTATCGGAAGAACTTGACGGAATAAAGCCTTTTGCGGTCGCCTGATTTTTTACTACATTAAAAATGGTGAAATAGGAGGAATTTCTGTATGAAGCGATTTTTACTGGGTTTTGCGATTGCTCTTTTGGCGGCTTGCGGCGATGACGACAGCAGTTTTGCCCCGCGAGACGATGAATCGTCCAGCAGCATTGAAGAGGAATCTTCTTCCTCCAGTGTCACCCTGAGCGGAGCGTCAGCGGAGTCGAATGGGTCTAGCGTCACACCGAAGTCGAGCAGTAGCGAGACAAGCGTGTCCAGCAGCTCCGTGCGTTCGTCATCCTCGGCTCCGGTCGAGGATCTATCCAGCAGCAGCGTGCGCTCGTCATCCTCGGCGGAGCCTGCCCTGAGCTCAGCCGAAGGGGGCGAGGATCTGTCGAGTAGCTCTGCAAAATCGAGCTCGAGTGAGTCCAGTAGCAGTATTGAAAATCCGTGGGGAACTGATGAGGAATGGTGGCCTTTTAGTTGTAACGCTCATGGTGGATGTCTTGAATTTACCGACACTCGCAATAATCGGACGTATAAGTACTTAAAATTTGAAAATAACAATTCTTCGACTTTTATCTATGCAATGGTCGAAAACCTTAACATCGGTGAAATGGTTTGGGGTTTTAAAGACCAGAAAGATGACACTAAGATCGAGCGTTATTGCTATGATGACGATACGCTCAACTGCTATTATTACGGAGCCCTGTACCAGTGGGCCGAGATGATGCAGCTGCCCAGCGAATGCAATACCAAAAGTTGTGCCGACCAGATCAAGCCGAACCATCAGGGAATCTGCCCGGATGGATGGCGCTTGATGACGGCCGATGATTTCAAATTTATCATAAACAGCAATGGAAATAAGGATGGAGTAAAGGGAACTCGCTCCACGTTTGGGTTCGGTGGTAGTAATGATACTGGTTTCAGCCTTGTCGGTGCTGGGAGTAATTGGGATTATAATTTTACATCTTTGAATAGTGCTACCTATTGGCATTATCCTGAAGAATCTTCTCAATATACGAACGAGGGTTCTTTCTATTCGTCTCAAGGAACAAATTCAACAAAGGATCCTAGACTAGAAACTATGAAAACTCATGGCTTTTCTGTCCGTTGTGTGATGGTTGAAAATCAAGCCGAATAAAGCATCTTCCCGCAGTTTAATTCTGTACCCGCAATTCGTGAAGGCCGATGGGACTAACTGATGCGACCGTTCGCGCTACACTCTGGTTTTTATACTCTGGTATGCGCTCACTCCCACCTAAAGGTGGCCATGTACACTAAGGCAACAAGTTGCCAAGTGTCCAAAGGTCGCCACCACGCCTCGTTGATACAAGGCGCTTGTGGCTCACACACGAGACTTTCGCAGTACCTGCGTCGGAACGTTCCCGCGATAAACAGCCTTATTCTGGAGCCCCTCGAAGCAAACTCTTTAACGAAAAGCAGGTCTGGACCTGCTTGAAAAGATCCCCACCTTGGTGGCCACGCGCACTAAGCACTAAAGTGCTAAGTGCTGTCCGCCCGCCTGCGCGGGGATGACGAGCCGCAGGAGCGAGGGGGAGACTTCCCCCGCCAAAACAAAAAAAGAAACCGCCTTGGTCGGCGGTCCTGTTTAGAGCGGGAAAAGGGTCTCGAACCCTCGACATCGACCTTGGGAAGGTCGCGCTCTACCAACTGAGCTACTCCCGCGAATGTTCCAAATTTAATAAAAAAGGCCGTTTTGTAAAGGGATTCTGGAAATTTGGGGCGTTTTTTGCCTTGTTGTGTTTGCATAAACGCTTTTGGGGCGCCCTTGCCGCATTTCGTGGCGCACCGGAGCCCAATAATATATTTTCATATCCGGTGTATGGGGGTGTTGTACCTTTATGTTTGGTAAGAATATGTTCGAAAAATTGATGCTGGGTGCCGCGCTGGTCGCGGCGGGTGCGGGCCTTTCGCAGGCC
Organism: Fibrobacter sp. UWCM; assembly: GCF_900129735.1. Taxonomy (NCBI): domain Bacteria; kingdom Pseudomonadati; phylum Fibrobacterota; class Fibrobacteria; order Fibrobacterales; family Fibrobacteraceae; genus Fibrobacter; species Fibrobacter sp. UWCM. The sequence continues at coordinate 51,338 of NZ_FQWR01000018.1, forward strand.
GAAAACTACAACTGGGGCAATGTCCGCTTCGATGGCGGCGGCTTCGTGTCGGCGGTGATCTTCCACCCGAAGGCCGAAAATGTGCTCTATGCGCGAACCGACGTGGGCGGCATCTACCGCTTCGATTTCGAGAACAAGAGGTGGATCCCGCTGATGGACTGGATCTCGGAGAACGACAAGGGCCTGTACGGCACCGAGGCGTTCGCGCTCGACCCGACCGACCCGAAGCGCATCTACGTGCTCGGCGGGACGGGCTACTTTAGCCAGGGCCGGACTGCCGTGCTCCGGAGCGAGGATTACGGCGCCACCTGGGATACGAGCTACGTGGAAATGCTCGCCCACGGCAACGGCATGGGCCGCCAGACCGGCGAAAAGCTCGCGGTGGACCCGAACAAGCCGAACATTATCTTCTGCGGGAGCCGCACGAAGGGCCTCTACAAGAGCAGCGACTACGGCAAGACGTGGACGAGCGCCTACAAGGTCGCGCTTTCCGACGCGAAGGAATCGAGCCTGAACGGTGTGAACGGCATCAGCTTCGTGATGTTCGACGAGGCGCAGGGCAAGAACGCCGACGGCTCGACCAAGACGATTTACATCGGCATCTCCGAAACGAAGGACAACCTGCAGGTGAGTAACGACGGCGGCGCCACCTGGAAGGCCATATCGGGAGGCCCCGCGAACCTGATGCCCCACCGCGCGAAGATTGTGGGTGGCGACATGTACATTACCTACGCCGACGGTCCGGGCCCGCACAACATCAACAGAGGCGCGGTCTACAAGTACAACATCGCGGGCGGCACGTGGGAAGATATCACCCCGAGCGATTCGGTGACGCACGAGCAGAGCCCCACCACCTACGAGAAGGACTATAGTTCTTACGGTGGCATTTCCATCGACCCGAAGGACCCGAAGCATATCGTGGTCTCGACGCTCGGCAAGTACACGGGGCGTCACCTCGCGAAGAACGCGAAGGGCGAGGAGCGCGACAACTACGGCGACCGCATCTACACGACCACGGATGGCGGCAAGACGTGGATTCACGGGCAACACTACGGCGACGGAATCAACATCGACGCGAACGGCACGGACTGGATTCCGGGCAACGCCATCCACTGGGCGGGCTCGCTCGAGATTAACCCGTTCGACAACAAGCAGGCGTGGGTCACGAGCGGCAACGGCATATTCATGACCGAAGACATCACCGCGAAGGTTCCCGTGTGGAAGTTTATGTCCCGCGGCATCGAGGAGACTGTCCCGCTCGATATCGTGAGCATTCCGGGCGGCCCGCTGGTGACCGCGATTGGCGACTACGACGGCGCTGTCTATACCGATATCAATGCAAGCGCCCAGAGGCACACGCCGACGGTCGGCTCCACCGAGTCGATGGCGTTCGCGCCGCTCAGCGGAAGCCTGCTGCGCACTGGCGTGATTACCGTGTACGGCCAGTACGAGAGCATCAACTACAACGTGATGTACCGCAGCGACGACATGGGCAAGACATGGGACAGCGTGAAGACTACGCTCAAGGGCCCGAAGGGCATGGTGGTGCTCTCTGCCGACGGCAAGGTGATGCTGCACCGCCCCGAGATGGGCTCGACCACGTACCGCTCCGCCGATAACGGCGCGACCTGGACCGCGGTGGAACTCGACGGCGGGCAGACGCAGAATTCGCGCATTGTCGCGGACCCCGTGAATCCAGACGTGTTCTATGTGATGGATGCGCAGGCGAACCTGTACCGCTCCGACGACGGCGGCAAGAGCTTCGCGAAGTATGGTGCGCGCTTGCAGAACGACGCCGCGGGCGAATACTACAACGGCGGCGGCCTCATCCGCACGGTGCCGGGCAGGGAAGGCCACGTGTGGGTCCCGATGGACCAGGCGCAGATGTGGCTCCCGAAGGGCTTCAGCGAGAACGGGCTTGCCTACAGCGAGAACGGCGGCAAGGACTGGACGCGTTGCGAGGGTGCGAAGACGGCCATCGCGGTGGGTATCGGCAAGGCCAAGGAAGGAGCCGACTACGAGACGATATTTATCTGGGGTGCCGCGAAGGAAGGCGACCCGATTGGAATCTACCGCAGTACCGACAAGTGCAAGACATTCGAACGCATCAACGACGACAAGCACCAGTTCGGCGGCCCGGGTAACGGGAACTTTGTGCAGGGCGACATGAACAACTTCGGCGTGGTGTACATGAGCACCGTGGGCCGCGGGACGATTGTCGGAGCGCCCGAAGGTACGGAATTCTTTACGGTCCGCGCAGCACGCCAGGTGGCGAACTTCGTGCCGTCCCTGCAACTTGAAAAACGCTTGCTCCATGTGACCGCGCCTGCGGGCAGTACGCTCTCGCTATTCGCCGTGACGGGCAAGGCGGTGCTTTCCAAGCAGGTGGCAGGGCTCGCGCACGTCTCGCTTGAAAAAATCCCTGCGGGCCGCTATGTGGCAAAACTGCTCGATGCCCGCGGGAAGGTGCTTGCGAACAAGTTCGTGACGCTGAAATAGTTTATTTATCTCAATGTAAAAACAAAACACCCTGCTTTTACGCAGGGTGTTTTTCAAATGAAATAAATGCTAAAGCCTTTTCGGTGGATTACAGCTTCATATCGCTCAGGCGAGTGTGTTCAACAGCATCGAACTCGTCTTGGATTTCCTTGCTGGGGGCCTTGGTGCAGAGGCTCACGATCACGATGGTCGCAAAGCTAAGCACGAAGCCGGGCACCAGCTCGTAAATCTGGAAGATTTCGGCGGAGAATCCGGAGAGGTAGAACTTCCACACGAAGGTGGTGATACCGCCGACGAGCATGCCCGCGATGGCGCCCGGAAGCGTGGTACGCTTCCAGAACAGGGCAAGGAGCATAATCGGGCCGAAGGTGGCGCCGAAACCGCCCCAGGCAAAGCTCACGAGGCTCATCACCACGTCGAGGAAGCTCTTGCCCTGTGCAGCGCCGTTGGCGCCGGGCGCCCCCTGCATGGCGACAATGACCGCGATAACCGTAATGAGCACCACGACGCCGCGGCTCACCCACATGACTTCCTTGTTGCTCGCATTCTTGCGGAACAGGTGCTTGTAGAGGTCGTTACTGAAAGCGGAAGCCGAAACCAGCAACTGCGAGTCGGCCGTACTCATGATGGCGGCAAGGATAGCGGCCATGAGAATGGCGGCGACAGCCGGATGGCAGAGCGCTTGGCAGAGAATCATGAAGATGCGTTCCGGGTCGGCGACGGTAATGCCGTTCGCTTCCACGTAGTAGCGACCGAGAATGGCAATCATGATGGCGGCACCAAGGCAGATGGTGACCCAGGTCATGGCGACACGGCGGGAGAACTTGATGTCTTCGGCGTTCTTGATGCTCATGAAGCGCACCAGGATGTGCGGCATGCCGAAGTAGCCGAGGCCCCACGCGAGGCTAGAAATCAACGCAATCAGCCCGATGGACTTGCCGGTGGTGGCGTTGGTGAACAGGCTCATCAGGTAGGGGTTCTGCGCGTTCACCGCATCCATGGTGGCTGCAAAACCGCCCGAACCTGCCATGATAATCGAGGGAATGGCGATGACGGCGATGAGCATCATGGTCGCCTGAACAAAGTCGGTCCAGCACACGGCGAAGAAACCGCCCATGAAGGTGTAACTCACTACGACGACCGCTCCGATGATAAGGCCCGTGGTGTAGTTCATGTTGAAGATGGTGCCGAAGAGTTTCGCACTAGCGACAAAGCCAGACACGGTGTAGAACAGGAAGAACGCGAGAATGAAAATCGAGGCGATGACGCGGATGATTCCCTTGTTGTCGCGGAAACGGTTTGCAAAGAAGTCGGGCAGCGTGATGGAGTCGCCGCAGAAGTGGCTGTACTTGCGGAGCCTGCGACCCACGATTTTCCAGTTGAGGTACGTACCGATGACGAGGCCGATGCCAATCCACGCTTCGGAAAAACCGCTCACGAAGATGGCGCCCGGGAGGCCCATCAAGAGCCAGCCGCTCATGTCGGAGGCCTGTGCGGACATGGCCACGACCCACTTGTTCATGCCGCGGTTGCCCAGGTAGTAGGCGTTCAGGCTGTTCGCCTTCTTGGAAAAGTAGAATCCGATACCGAGCATCATCAGCAGGTACAGGATAAATACGGTAATGACCATTTGGTGAATCTCCTATTTTCGAATACTTGTTTATTGAAATATAACTATACAGGCTACTTTTCCGTCCAGAGCCAGGTGCTTAGGTAGCGTTCGCCTGTGTCGGGGAGGAGCGCGACGATTCGCTTGCCCTTGAATTCGGGGCGCTTGGCGACCGTCAACGCGCATTCCAGAGCCGCTCCGGACGAAATCCCGACAAAGATGCCTTCTTCGCTTGCTGCCGCGCGGGCCGCGTTCCCCGCCTTCTCCGTGCTGGTGAGGTACACCTCGTCGACCACCTTCGGGTCGTAGATTTTCGGGATAAAGTTCGCACCGATTCCCTGTATCTTGTGCGGACCCGCCACGCCCTTCGAAATCATCGGGGAATCATCGGGCTCGATGGCGATTACATAAACGTTCGGGTTCTTTTCCTTGAGGAACTTCGCTGTTCCGCTCACGGTTCCGCCGGTACCCGCCGTCGCGATGAACACGTCCACCTTGCCTTCGGTATCGCGCCAGATTTCAGGGCCCGTCGTGAGGTAGTGTGCTTCCGGGTTCGCCGGGTTCTCGAACTGCTGCGGAATGAAACTTCCCGGGTTCTGCGCCGCAATCTCGTTTGCCTTCTCGATGCAGCCTGCCATGCCCTTCGCGCCTTCGGTCAGCACGACCTCGGCCCCAAGCGCCTTCAATAGCAGCCTGCGTTCCATGCTCATGGAATCGGGCATCGTAAGCACCACCTTGTAGCCCTTCACGGCCCCTACGTAGGCAAGGCCCACGCCCGTATTGCCGCTGGTCGGCTCGATGATGAGCGCGCCCGGCTTGAGCTTGCCCTCCTTTTCGGCGCGTTCAATCATGTTGAACGCCACGCGGTCCTTCGCGCTTCCGAGCGGGTTGAAACTTTCGAGTTTTACGTAGACTTCGGCCCCGCCCTTGTTCAACTTGTTGATGCGTACGAGCGGTGTGTTGCCGATAGTTTCGAGAATGCTATTGAAAATTGCCATAAAAAAACTCCGTCGCGACAGGTGCCGCAACGGATAACAATCTAGTATAATTTTTAGTGCGTTCTAGTTTCGCGGAGTGAATTCCGGAAGAATATTGAAATTGTTCCTACTCATGGTTTCCTGTTCGCTTACGATGGTTGCGAACGGGATTCCCGTGAAGTTCTTTACGGCACATCCAAATGCCTTCTCAATATATTCGTAATAAGAGCCGTTTGTCGCTTCGCATTCTGCCTGGAAAACTTCCTTGGCCGAACCTGTGCCGTCATTGACCAGGTATACAATTCCGATGTCGGGTACCAGGAGGGTTGTCGTCTTGGTTGAACTCCAGTCTCCGTGTTTTGATACGGAGCGTTTTACTCCAAGTTCATCTGCATATATGCTTCCGGTACAGGTGTTGTCCCCTTCGTCAAGGATGAATTTCTTGCCTTCCGTCGTGAAGTAGTATTCGGCATCGTCGTTGATAAAAATGGTCATGCCGTCGATTTTGTCTATCTTGCGTTTTTCCGGGAAAGCCGCTGCAAGACTGTCCAGAACCACGCGTTCTTCATCGGTAACATCTAGTTTATCTGTATTAGGCTCAAGGATGAATACCCTGCTGGAATTTGCCTTGATACTGCTGTCGGGTTCCGATTTTGGAATGTCGTATTCTGTTGTGTCTACGCCGTCGGCGATGGTGCCGCAGATATCGTTGGATTCCTTGGTGAAACTTTCAAGAAGCGTGTCGAAACTGATTGTGGAATCCGGCCCTGCTGTGACACATTCACCTCTTGCATTGCATGTCCTAACGGAATCAGTTTTGGAAGCGTAGCAGAAGGCCTTTAAGTTTCCGTTCCCGCTACATACCGCATCCGGTGCGGCATCCACCAAGCCGGAATTGCACGATTCCTGGAAAGCCTTGTAGATGTTGTCGCAGGCGCTTCCGAAGTTGTGTAACCATATTGTCCGTTCCATGGTTTCACCGTCGGCAATGCTGATTCTCGCTAGGTATTCCTTCGTGCTGGCGTACTTGCCTGCGGAACAGGTCGCTTCGGCTCCGTTTTCCTTGCCGTAGACGGTGACTTCGCCTTGTGCAAACTTCTTTACCGATGTGGCGGCGGTCGTGAAGACGATGTCTTTACCTGGAACGAAAGAATTTATGGAGGAACTGCTGGCGACTTCTTCCGAAGAACTGCTGTTTTCGGCAGTCGCGTTCGGCATGGTCGTGGAGCCCGCCGAAGAGGGGTTATCCGAAGAGCAGGCTGCCAGAGCGCAAAGGGCGAACGCGCCTGCGATATAGAGATTCTTCTTGAGGTTAAGCATGGTTCTCTCCTCCTATCTTGTTTGTAAACGGGAAAAGTTGAAAGTTCAGGCCATAGACCTGGTCCAGTTTGCCGCCCTCGTTTGCGATGGCGGCGATTTTCTTGGCGCAGGCATCAATCTCGGCGACGATGCGCGCGTAGTTGTTTTCGTTGACGCCGATGGTCATTCCGGTAAAGTACCGCTCGCTTGCGCTGTAACGGTCTACCGCACGCACGGCCATGTTGCCCATTTCCTTGTGCATGGCGCGGATGGCAATCGGTTGCGCTTCTGCCGAGCCGATGACGGCCTTCTCGGTCTGTGAATAGGCCTTCTCGCCGTCCTTCTTCAGGAACCCTGCTTTCACCAGGAAGGCGAGTATGTCGCGGACCTCTTCGGCGGAAACATATTCCTTGCACTCGTCGGCAATCTTTCGCGGCTGTGCTCCGGGCATCATCGGGGCGAGTTCACGGATTACCGGGTACTTCCAGGATTCGTAATACTGGAAGGCTTCGCTATCGACAACGCGCACCTTGTGCTCGACTGCAATCTTTTCCAGTTTGAGCAGCGTTGCCTTCTTGTCGGCATCCTTGGTTGCCTTGGCAAGTGTCACGAGCAGCGAGAAGTATTCCTCCTCGTAACCGGTGAGCCCCATTGCCTTGGAAACCTGTAACATCTTGACCTTGCTCAGACCGCTTTTCCCTTCGCATACCAGTTTGAGGTAGGTGGGGGAGGCGAACCCCGCAAGTTTCGAGAATTCCCTCCACGAGAACGCGCCCGTGCGCTTGCGCTCGTCGTAGAAGTCCTGCATGAACTTGCGGTAGTCCTTGTATTCGGTTATCGGTTTCATATCTATAAATTTATCTTCTGAAATTTGAAAAAGCAATACTTGGAATGATACAAAAGTGAGAAATTTTAGATAAAAACTGAATTTTTAGACAAAAATTTTCAATATTTTTATGGGAATGATACGGCGCGTATCATATGAAATTTTAAGTATATTTTGTACGAATATGCCCGTACTCCGTTCCATCATGTCGAAAGTGTTCGCGCGAACCGCCGGTTTCGTGCTTTGTGCCTGCGGGTGGAAAAAGGGAACGGTTTACGCGAACTTGCGACACGTGGATGGCGCGGAACCCCGTGAAGGGAGCCCGCTGCGCATTTCCCAGCCGGGAACGTTCTACCGCACGCTCATCTGCAACCTCACGCGCCATGCGGGCGAAATCCTTTTCCGGTTTGGCTCGTTCAAGAAGTTGCCCCGCGAACTTTCCGCATATCCTCGCCGCATCGACGGCTGGAACTTCGCCCTCGCGGAAGGTTCCGCCCCGGTTCTTAAGAAAATGCGTGCCGGCGGAATTTTTCTTACGGCGCATTTCGGGAACTACGAGGCGATAGGCCCGTGGCTCTGTCGCCTCGGAATCCCGCTGGTGGCAAGCTACATCCCGCTAAGGCCCGCGTGGCTCAATCGCATTCTGGATAAACGAATTCGGGCCGTCGATGGTCGCCCCTACGGTGTAGATGCGTGCACCCCGCGGGAGTTTTTGCGCCTGCTTGATGACGGGAAGTTAGTTTGTCTGCTGGCCGACCAGGATAGCAGAATCCCGAGCGCGCTCGAGGGCGAGTTCCTGCACAGGCTCGTGCGCAACAACCCGCTTCCGGACTTTTTGCTCCGGCACCGCCCCGAGACTCCCGTGTATATCTGCTGGCTGGAAGATTGCCGCGGACAGTTTAAAACGAGCGGAGCCTGCGTTCTCCATGCGATTGAACTGCCCCGCGCATCCGATACCCGCAATAATTCCGATGCCCGCAATAATTCCGGCGCCTGCAATAATTCAAAGCCCGGCGATATCATGCCCGCCTTCAACGCCTGGCTCGAATCCCGCATAAAAGAAAATCCAGCCCTCTGGTACGGCTGGACTCATCGCAGGTTCTATTCTAAAAATCCCGAAATCTACTTGGGCTGAAACTCGAATACGAACTGGCTGCGCGGGTATTCGTAGAACCGTGGAGCGTCGCGCCTGTATTCGCGGATGAGTATAAAGTCTGCGGATTCGTGTATAAAGATTGAGTCCGTAATCCAGTGCTTGACGCCTTCCTTCAGGGCCCTGTCGATATCCTGCTTGCTGCTTACGGCAATCTGTTCCACCTCGACCTTCTTTTCGCCGAGCGTGAAAACCTTGACCGTCTTTACCGGGGTCCAACCCAGGCCGCTGTCGAAAACGGACTCCGCCTTGGCATGCGTCTCCTGGGCAGGTATTTCTACCTTGACCTGCTGGGGCTCTAGGCACCCCGCAAAAATTGCGCACATGGCGATGGCGATAAGTCTTTTCATCCGGAACTCCTGTTGGACGTCTTCCTTAAAATACCAAAAATTTTCCGGTTGTGGTAATGTTGTGTGGGATTTTTCACAATCGGGCTAAAACGTTGATATTCAACGAAATAGGGCTGCTTTGACGGTGCGTGGCAAAAAATGCTTCTTGTAAAAAGGCCTTTTCTGTCATAAAACTGACATTTTCATTTGCTATATTCCGCCTTTGTCAACCCAGGGCATTTATGACCCTAAAAATCTACATATAGGAATAGAACATGGATTTTTCCGCAATTATTGCCGAAGAACTGAAGCTCGAAGTATGGCGCGTCGCTAAGGCGCTTGAACTCATGGACCAGGGGGGCACGGTCCCCTTTATCGCCCGCTACCGCAAGGACCAGACGGGTACGCTGAACGAAATTGAACTGCGCGACATCAGCCACCGTCGCGACTATCTGCAAGAACTTGCCGACCGTAAGGAAACGGTGCTCAAGAGCATCGAGGAACAGGGCAAGCTCACTCCCGAACTCAAGGCCCAGATCGAGGCCTGCAAGGACAAGACTCTCCTCGAAGATATTTACGCCCCGTACAAGCCCAAGAAGCGCACCCGCGCGACCATCGCGAAGGAACTCGGTCTTGAACCGCTGGCTCGCCTGATGTGGGCACAGGAAAATACCGGCAACACCGCCGAAGAAATCGCCCGCATCTACCTCTCCGAGGAGAAGGGCCTCGCCGACCCGAAGGCCGCCCTCAAGGGTGCCGCCGACATTCTCGCCGAAGAGGTTGCCGACAATACCGAATTCCGCCAGTACCTCCGTGCCAAGATGGAGAAAACCGGCGTGATGGTTTCCAAGGTCAAGAAGGATTTCGAGAAGCAGGAGACAAAGTTCAAGGACTATTACGACTTCAGCGAGCCGGTCAGCAAGATTCCGAGCCACCGCATGCTTGCGCTCCGCCGTGGCGAAAAGGAGAAGGTGCTGCGCCTCACCATCGAAGTGCCGAACGACGAAATGGTCGGCTACCTCAAGACCCAGATTATCAAGGGCGAAACGACCTGGACTCCGTACCTGGAGGCCATGTGCCAGGACGCCTGGGAACGCCTGCTGCAGCCGAGCATGGAAAGCGAAGTGCGCCTGATGCTCAAGGACGCCGCCGAAGAGGAAGCCTTCAAGGTGTTCAGCAAGAACCTGCAAGACGTTCTGCTTGCCGCCCCTGCCGGTCACAAGGCCGTGCTCGCTCTCGACCCGGGTTTCCGTACGGGCTGCAAGGTGGCTGTGCTCGACGAAAACGGCAAGTTCATGGATCATGGCATTATCAAGCCGCATGAACCGTGGAACGACAAGGCCGGTGCCGCTGTGTACCTGATGCAGCTCATCGACAAGTACAAGATTGACCTCATCGCCATCGGTAACGGAACCGCGAGCCGCGAGACCGACGCCTTCTGTGGCGAGATGGCCCTCAAGTTCAAGGGCAAGGTTCCGCCGCGCGTTATCGTGAGCGAAGCCGGTGCTTCCGTTTACAGCGCAAGCATGATTGCCATCCAGGAATTCCCGAAGGAAGACGTGACGACCCGCGGCGCGATTTCGATTGGCCGCCGCCTGCAGGACCCGCTGGCCGAACTTGTGAAGGTGGACCCGCAGTCTATCGGCGTGGGCCAGTACCAGCACGACGTGAACCAGCGCGAACTCAAGAAGCGCCTCGACGAAGTGGTGGAAAGCTGCGTGAACATGGTGGGTGTGGACGTGAACAGCGCATCCGCTCCGCTCCTTGCCCATGTGGCGGGCCTCAGCAATACGCTTTCGGAAGCCATCGTGAAGTACCGCGAAGAGAACGGCGCGTTTGCCAGCCGTGAAGACCTGAAGAAGGTGAAGGGCTTCGGTCCGAAGGCCTTCGAGCAGGCGGCGGGCTTTATGCGCATTCCGGGTGCCGAAAACCCGCTGGACGATTCCGCGGTTCACCCCGAAAACTACGCCCTCGTGGAACAGATGGCCGAGAAGGTGGGTGTTCCGGTGAAGGATATAGTGGGCAATGCCGAAGCGGTGAAGGCTATCAAGGTCGATGAGTTCCTCTCCGACGAGGTGGGTAAGGCTACCCTCGACGATATCGTGAAGGAACTGCAGAAGCCGAGCCGCGACCCGCGTAAGGAATTCCGCTACGCGAAATTCGATGACCGCATCAAGACCATCAACGACCTCGTTACGGGCAGCTGGATGGAAGGCGTGGTCACGAACGTGGCGAACTTCGGCGCGTTCGTGGACATTGGCGTTCACCAGGATGGCCTCGTGCATATTTCTGAAATCAGCGACAAGTACGTGACCGATGCGAAGGAAGTCCTGACTGTGGGCGATGTGGTGAAGGTGCGCGTTGTTGCCGTGGATGCGAACCAGAAGCGTATCAGCCTCTCGATGAAGCAGGAATCTACCGACGGTGTTGCCGGCGCGGGCGTGAGTGGCCCTCGCGGCCAGCGTGTCGGCGGTCCTCGTGGTGGTTTCGGTGGCCGCGGCCGCGATGGTGCTCGCGGCAATGCCCGCCCGCAGGGCGGCATCCAGGGCCATGCGACCATCGCTGACCTCAAGAACAAGATTGCGGGCAAGGATCGCCCGGGTTTTGCTCCCAAGAAGAACGTGGTTGCCCAGCCCCCGAAAATGAGCGCCCTCCTGAAGCAGATGAAGAGGGGTAGATAGTTTGGTTCTGTCATCCCCGCGCAGGCGGGGATCTCCCATTCAAATTCAGCCCCGCCTTGTGCGGGGCTTTTTCATATCAAAAAATTATTTTCTCGTCGCAAAGTAAACTTTTTTCTTACAAATTATTTGCATTGCGCTCTATTGAACTTTATTTTGATTATTTTATCTTGTACTGAAAGCGGAGATTTATGCCAGTGCAAGATAGCGGAATCAATAGGTATAGAGATTTTGTTCTAAAGAATAGACGTTCGATGAACGAGTCTATGGCCAAGATTCTGTTCTTCTGCGCCTTTGCGGGCCCGGCCATCGCGCTTGACCGTTTCCTGGGTTACTGTGACGTTTCGTATTCGTCGTGTGTACTGATGAGCTTGGCCCTCATTATTCTTTCGTTTGGTCAAAAAATCCTGAACCGCTACTTCCCGCTTAGCCTGTGGACCGTTTTTTGGGGGCTGGTTGGCTTTATGGGGGTCCTCACGTTCATGTGTACGGCGAAGGTGGGTGTCTATATTACCTACGCGCTTGTGCCCATGGTGAGTCTGTTCTATTGCGAAAAGAAAATTTACCTTATCAGCGTTGCCTTGAACTATGCGATGATTCTTGTGTCTAACGTGCTGGTGAGTGATTTTCGCTCCCTGGTCCGTAGTGATTTCCATGAGCCGCTGGATTGGTTCATTGCGGTGATGGGCGGCTATACGATTGAATCCATCGCGATTGGAATGGCGGGCTATTATCTGTGCAACCGCATATCTAATCACTTCAGGAGCATCTATACCAGCAATATCGTGCTTGACCAGAAGTACCGCGACGAGGAACACAAGGACCGAGTCACGCGCGCGATTACCTCGCTTTACCAATGCGTGTATGTTGTCGACTTGAAGAATGATACGTACGAAGTGGTGCAGCGCGACCCCTTTGTCTCGGATGTCGTTCGTGACGAGGACAACCTGGCGACAAACATCGAGCGCGCTGTCTTTGCGCTTGTCGAGACCGAGGACAAGCTGCAGATGCTCGAATTCCTGGACTTGAAAACGTTGCCGGCTCGCCTGGACCAACAGAGCCTGATTTTCGCGGAATGCCACGGCAAGTTGCACGGCAGGGTACAGCTCTCGTTTATCCTTGTCGAGAGGGACGAAGAGGGACGGCCCGCTTCCGTCGTCTTCACCCTCCGCCAGGTCGCATAATTTTTCCTGTGGTCATCCCCGACCTGGTCGGGGATCTTGGTTTTCCTGTCGTCATCCCCGACCTGGTCGGGGATCTTTGGTTTTCCTGTCGTCATCCCCGACTTGATCGGGGATCTTAGTTTTCCTGTCGTCATCCTGTCGTCATCCCCGACGTGGTCGGGGATCTTAGTTTTTGACGCTGTGTAGCAAAAATTTGTGATTTAAACACGTTTTACACGCTTTTTTAATCAAAAACTGCATTTTTGTGTAAAAATAATGTAGTTTATGGGCATGAGTATCGCGCTGGAACATCTTTTTGACTACGATGACTTCCGCAAGTTCATGCAGGACTATTTCGAAGAGCAGAAGAAAATGCGCTCCGTGTTTTCGCACCGTTTCTTTGCGGCGAAGGCGGGGTTCAGCAGTTCCTCGTACTGCCTGAACGTGATTCGCGGGCGGTTCAACCTCACGCCGAAATCTATCGAGAAGATTTCGAAGGCGATGGATTTCGAGCCCCTGCAAAAGGAATACTTCGAGGCGCTGGTGCAGTACAACCAGGCGCAGCAGGTGGACGAGCGCGACCAGGCCTGGAAGCAGATTCTGCAAATCCGCAAGCAGATAGAATTCACGCACATCACCACGCGCGAGCAGGCCTACTTCAGCAAGTGGTACTACCCGGTAATTCGTGAACTTGCGGCGGATACGCAGTGGCACGGCGACTACCGCGTGTTGGCCCGCTCGCTTACCCCGCAGATAACTACGGAAGAGGCGCGCGATGCGGTGAAGAACCTGCTGGAATGGGGCCTCCTGAAAAAGGAGGGCGAACGTTACGTGCAGACCTCGCAGATGCTCGATGCTGCAGAAATTCCGCCGATTGCCCTCCGGCAGATTCGTCGCGAGTATATCCAGCATGCGATAGGCGCGGTGGAGTCCATGCCGAAGGACGAGCGCTTTGCCGCCTTCACGACGCTTGCCATGAGTGAAAGTTCCTATAATTATGCTGTGGAAGTCCTCGAAGAAGCCCGCAAGAAGATTATTGCCCGTGCGTCCAACGACACGAACGTGGAACGCGTTTACGAGATGATGCTCGTGGCGTTCCCGATGAGCAAGAAGGTGGGGAAGGAGGCCGAAGGATGAATCGCTTGATAGTTTGTCTTAAAAAGCCTTGCCAAGTATGGGCGCTTGCCCTTGCCGCTTCCCTTGCGTTTTTTGCCTGCTCGAACGGCGACGACGTTGCGGGCGGCGTGACCGATATCGGGAACTCTATTGCGCGTGAACCGGATACGACAAAGATTGCGGGGACCGTTGTCGACATGCAGGGCAACAGGATGCCTGCCGCACGGCTCACGCTGTACTGGGATAACGGTTATGCGATTGAGGATTCTCTGGATGCTGTTGCCGATTCGAATGCGCAGTTCGAATTCAAGGTCGCAAGTAATGACATGCACGGTTACCTGCAAAACGGGCGGACGACTGTCATCCAGTATGCGGATTCTGCAAAGGGCGTGGTAAATGCGTTTGCGGGTGTTTATCTGTATGCACGGTCGGGTTCCCTTTCGGGGATCTCGCTCCCGCCGAGTGGAAAGGCGACTGAGGTTCGTGTCGGTTCGCGCAAGGCCCTGCGCGGGAGCATGTCCGGTGTGACTTCGGGCAAGGTTCACATCGGCGGGACGCATCTTAGCGCCGACATACAGGAAGACGGCTCGTTCAGTTTTGATTCTATCCCGCCAGGAATGCAGGAAGAATTAATTTATTCGGAAAGTGATTCCGTACTGGGTTACATTCCGTTTACCATACAAGATGCGGGCGATACCGTTGTCCTTCCTCAGCTTGAAAACTATGACGGATTCCTCTGGAACCCTGACCTGTCCCTGCTTGCAGATGCGTACGGGTTTAACTCTTACCATACCGATTATGTTCGCTGGTCCGATACCGGCTGGACAACCGTGAATATCGAAATGAATGGCGACGAGTACGTGTTCAACCACGACGGCAGACTGGCTGACAGTGTGAATTACGTGGATGGCGTGAGCGGCAAGGGCGTGCTGCTCGGTGCTGGCCAGTATATCGACCTCGATACGCTAAACCCGACCGGTGGCGACTTCACGCTTTCGCTGTGGACCAAGTGGAACGGCCCCAACGGCGAGCATCAGGTGCTGTTCTGCCAGCGCGCCTACTGGAGCGATTCTACCTCAAGGTTCCAGTGGCACTACGAGGTGAATAGCGGGTCGTTTGCCGTGATGAAGAGCATGCCCAGCTATCCTGAGGCGGTATTCTTCGGTGATTCAAGCAGTATCCCCGTGGGCGAGTGGGCGTTCATCGCGCTAGTGTCAAAGGACCACATGGTGAACATGTACGTGAACGGCAGGCCCGTGGGCGAAGCGCAGGAATTTGTCCCGAACGAATTGAACCGCAGTGTCCCGTTCCGCGTGGGGGGCGACGAAATCAGGACAGAAACCTGGAACGGCGTCATCGACCGCGTGAGCATCGAAACCCGCGCCCGCACCCCCGAGTGGATAAGGGCGAAGTACGAGGCGTTGAAACCGGAATAACCGTTTTCTTGGAGAGTTACAAAAAAAAGAACCCCGTCACGAAGACGGGGCTTTAAAATGCCTTGAACAGGGTACGAATATTATTGACGCCTACGTTTCACTACGGCGTCTATGTCTCGGCTCGGTCATAAAAAAATGCAAGCATTTTTCTGCGACACTCGCCTTCGGTATTACTCGTACTTGATCACGCCGGCCGGGCAGGAGTCAGCGGCGTCCTTGATTTCGCTTTCGTAAGCGGAATAGTCAACACCTTCCTTGACCTTCATCTTCTCGGGAACTTCGAACACTGCGTCGCAAGTAGCTTCGCAAGCGCCGCAAGATACGCACTCGTCGTTGGATTCGTCGAGCCAAACTTTCGTGATAGCCATAATATACCTCTTGTGTCTTTGGTTGAATTATGGGTATAATATAATAAAAACATTGCCGCTGCGGCCTCTTTTTTTTATTTTTGCGCGTAATTTCACTGCCTTGCAAGGCAAAACTCGAGAGGAACAAACCGAGCGATGAAAAAAGTGGTTGTAAAAATTGGTGGCAGCCTGGCTATCGACGAAGCCAAGCTGGCTGATTTTGTGTCGGCAGTTTCTACCCTCCCCGGTAGTGGCTGTCAGGTGGCCGTGGTTCACGGCGGTGGCAAGGATATCAACGAGAATATCGCCTTGCTCAAGGAACAACCCACATTCATCGACGGTCTGCGCGTGACGACCCCCGGCATCATGAAGATGGTCGAGATGACCCTCTCTGGCCACGTGAACAAGAAGCTCGTGCGCATGCTCCTGAACAACGGCTGTGGTGCCGTTGGTATTTCGGGCGTAGACGCGAACCTGTTCCAGGTCGAAAAGAAGCAGGGCAAGGTGGACCTTGGCCTGGTGGGCGAAATCAAGAAGGTGAACCCGGGCATTGTGACCGCGCTCTGGGGTGCGGGGTTTGTTCCCGTGGTAAGCCCGATTTCGATTGGCCCCGACGCAAACGGTAACGGCGTGAGCTGGAACGTGAACGCAGACACCGCCGCATCTGAACTGGCTGTGGCGCTCGAAGCCGATCAGTTTGTGCTGGTGAGCGACGTGCCGGGCGTGATGGACGAAAACAAGAATGTAATTCCCGAACTGAGCGAAGCGGACGCCGAAAAGCTGATTGAAGCTGGCGTCATCTCCGGCGGTATGATTCCCAAAGTCCGCGAGAGTTTCAAGTCGATCCGACGAGGACTCAAGAGCATCCACATCGTGGGTTGGAAGGACGCGGAACACTTTGGCAAACAAATTAATGGAGATTTAAACTATGGCACAATCTTGCGCTAACCTGCTCGAACAGGACAAACAAATTATCGCGCCGCTCTACGGCAAGGCAGACATCAACTTCGTGAAGGGCGAGGGCTCTTACCTCTATGACGACCAGGG
Source organism: Fibrobacter sp. UWCM (assembly GCF_900129735.1). Lineage (NCBI taxonomy): Bacteria > Pseudomonadati > Fibrobacterota > Fibrobacteria > Fibrobacterales > Fibrobacteraceae > Fibrobacter > Fibrobacter sp. UWCM. Next base: position 67,817 of record NZ_FQWR01000018.1, read on the forward strand.
AAACAAGTACCTGGACTTCGTGGCGGGTATCGCCGTGAATGCGCTCGGTCACCAGAACCAGGCGATTAAGGATGCTGTGGTGGAACAGATGAACCACTTCAACCATATCAGCAACCTTTACCCGAACTACCCGCAGATCGAACTCGGCAAGGCCCTCCTTGAAATTACCAAGTTCGACAAGGCGTTCTTCTGCAACTCCGGTACCGAAGCCAACGAAGGCGCTATCAAGTTCGCACGTAAGTACTTCGACCGGAAGGGCGAAAAGAACAGGCAGAAGATTATCACGTTCGTGAACAGTTTCCACGGAAGGACCTACGCCGCCCTTTCTGCGACGGGCCAGCCGGCTATCAGGGAAGGCTTCGGTTCCATGCCGGGTGACTTCGTGCACGTCACGTGGAACGACTGCGCTGCCTTGAAGGCCGAGGTGGATGGCAATACCTGTGCCATCATGCTGGAATCGCTGGCCGCCGAAGGTGGCGTGATGACGCTTTCGAAGGAGATGGTTGCAACGATCAATAGCCTGCAAAAGGAATGCGGCTGCCTCGTCATCGTTGACGAAGTGCAGGCGGGTATGGGCCGTCTCGGAACTTTCTGCGGTTTTGAAAAGTATGGCCTGAATCCGGACCTCGTAACGCTTGCCAAGGGAATTGGTGGCGGGCTCCCGCTCGGTGCGGTGCTGCTGCGCCAGAAGATTGCCGACCAGCTCAAGGCCGGTGACCACGGTACCACTTTTGGCGGTAACCCGATTGCATGCGCTGCAGGTCTCGCTGTCGTGAAGCAGATTCCGGGCCTGTTGAAGAATGTCGCCGAACGCTCTGCCCAGCTGAAGGCCGGTTTGGCTGCCCTTGTGGAAAAGTACAGCTTCGCCAAGGAAATCCGCGGCGAAGGCCTGATTCTCGGTGTGGCACTCGACGAATCGATGCCGGTGGGCAACATCATTGCTGCGGCCCGCAACGAAAAACTCATGGTGCTCAGCGCCAAGGGCAATGTGCTTCGTATGCTCCCGCCGCTGAACGTGAGTGCCGCGGAATGCGACGAGGCCCTCGCTAAGCTCGGCAAGGCTTTTGAAGCTGCTGCGAAGTAAATCGCCGTATTGTCATCCCCGACTTGGTCGGGGATCTTCTAATCATGAAAAAAGCCGCAACGAATTTAATTCGCTGCGGTTTTCGCGTTAATTTTATCAATTGGTTGCTTTTTGGAGCCAAAATAATCTACATTAGTAGGACAAAGAGACACAATTCACAAAAGGATACAATATGGCAAACAAGTACGCCGGAACCCAGACCGAAAAGAACCTCCAGGCCGCCTTCGCTGGCGAATCCCAGGCCCGCAACAAGTACACCTACTTCGCTAGCTGCGCCAAGAAGGAAGGCTACGAACAGATCGCCGAACTGTTCCTGAAAACCGCCGACAACGAGAAGGAACACGCCAAGCTGTGGTTCAAGGAACTCGAAGGCATCGGCGATACCGCTGCCAACCTGAAGGCCGCCGCCGATGGCGAAAACTACGAATGGACCGACATGTACGAAGACTTCGCGAAGACCGCCGAGGCCGAAGGCTTCAAGGCTCTCGCCAACAAGTTCCGCATGGTCGCCGCCATTGAAAAGCGCCACGAAGAACGCTACCGCGCCCTCCTCAAGAACGTGGAAACCGCCGCCGTGTTCGAAAAGAGCGAAGTCAAGGTGTGGGAATGCCGCAACTGCGGCCACATCGTCGTGGGCACCAAGGCTCCGGCCGCATGCCCGGTGTGCGCCCACCCGCAGTCCTTCTTCGAAGTGACCGCTGAAAATTATTAGTAGGGTGTCATCCCCGCGGCTTGTGCTGAGCATTGCCGAAGCAAGGCGGGGATCTTCATGCATTTCGGACCTTTTTTCCCTCGGTTTCGGCCGGGGGTTTCTTTTTTTCTAAATTTATGGGGCTAACAATTCCATAATGAGGTAAAAACAAAAAATGGCAAGAGCATTGATTATCGGTTGTGGCGCTGTCGCCACGGTTGCTATCAAGAAGTGCTGCACGGCAAGCGAAGTGTTCAGCGAAATCTGCATCGCTAGCCGCCACCGCGAAAACTGCGAGAAGCTCGCTCAGGAACTGCGCCCGAACACGAAGACGGTCATCACGACTGCCGCCGTGGATGCGGACAAGGCCGAAAATGTCTCTAAGCTCATCAAGGAATACAAGCCCGACCTGGTGATGAACATCGCGCTCCCGTACCAGGACCTCGCCATCATGGACGCCTGCCTCGAATGCGGCGTGAACTACATGGACACGGCGAACTACGAGCCCGAAAACATCGACGATCCGGAATGGCGCAAGGTCTACGACAAGCGCTGCAAGGAACAGGGCTTCAGCGCCTACTTCGACTACAGCTGGCAGTGGGCTTACAAGGAAAAGTTTGAAAAGGCCGGCCTCACGGCGTTGCTCGGCTCGGGCTTTGACCCGGGTGTTTCCCAGGCCTACTGCGCCTACGCCCTCAAGCACCAGTTCGACACCATCGAAGAAATTGACATTTTGGACTGCAACGGTGGCGATCACGGCTACAAGTTCGCGACGAACTTCAACCCCGAAATCAACCTGCGCGAAGTTTCTGCCCCGGGCAGCTACTGGGATACCGACGAGAACGGCAAGGGTCACTGGGTTGAAATTCCGGCCATGAGCATCAAGCGCGAATACGTGTTTGACGAAGTGGGCAAGAAGGACATGTACCTGCTGCACCACGAAGAAATCGAATCGCTGGCCCAGAACATTCCGGGCGTCAAGCGCATCCGCTTCTTCATGACATTCGGCCAGAGCTACCTCGACCACATGCGCTGCCTCGAAGACGTGGGCATGCTCAGCACGCAGCCCATCAAGTTCCAGGGCCAGGAAATCGTTCCTATCCAGTTCCTCAAGGCGCTCCTCCCGGACCCGGCAAGCCTCGGCCCCCGCACCGTGGGCAAGACGAACATCGGTTGTATTTTCAAGGGCACCAAGGACGGCAAGCCGAAGACCTACTACCTCTACAACGTGTGCGACCACCAGGAATGCTACAAGGAACTCGGCAGCCAGGCTATTGCCTACACGACCGGCGTTCCGGCCATGTGCGGCGCCATGATGGTGCTCACCGGCAAGTGGAACAAGCCGGGCGTGCATACCGTGGAAGAATTTGATCCGGATCCGTTCATGGAAGCCCTCACCAAGTACGGCCTCCCGTGGAAGGAAAACTTTAATCCCGTTCTCGTTGACTAGAGAGACCTGAGCAATGAAAAAATGGCGCATTGACGATTCCCGCGACTTGTACAATGTCAAGGGTTGGGGCGTGAACTTCTTCGACATCAACGAGAAGGGCCACGCTACGGTTCACCCGCTCAAGGAAGGCGGTCCGGACATCGACCTGTACGAACTCGTGCAGGAACTTTCGCTCCGCGACGTCTCCACCCCGATGCTGCTGCGCTTCCCGGATATCCTGGACAGCCGCATCGAGAAGATAAACGAGTGCTTCAACAAGTCCCGTCAGGAATACGGTTTCAATGGGAGCTACTACAGCATTTTCCCGATTAAGGTGAACCAGCAACGCGCCGTGCTCGAAGAAATCGTCAGCCACGGCAAAAAATACAACATCGGTCTCGAGGCCGGTTCCAAGCCGGAACTGCATGCGGTGCTCGCGAACATGGACAACCCTGATTCGCTGATTATCTGCAATGGCTACAAGGACGAGGACTTCATTGAACTTGCCCTCCTCGCGCAGAAGATGGGCAAGAAGATTTTCATCGTCGTCGAGAAGATGAACGAGCTCCACCTGGTGGTGGAACTATCTCGCCGTATCGGCGTGCGCCCGAACATCGGCATCCGCATCAAGCTGGCAAGCTCCGGCAGCGGCAAGTGGGAAGAATCCGGCGGATACCACAGCAAGTTCGGCCTCAACAGTTCCGAACTGCTAGAAGCGCTGGACTACATCAAGCAGGAGAAGATGGAAGACTGCATGAAGCTCATCCACTTCCACCTGGGTAGCCAGATTACGAACATCCGCCACATCAAATCGGGCCTGCGCGAAGTCTCGCAGTTCTATGTGCAGATTCGCAAGATGGGCATGAGCCTTGAATTCGTGGACGTGGGCGGCGGTCTCGGTGTGGATTACGACGGCACCCGCAGTTCCAACGCGAGCTCGGTGAACTACTCCATTCAGGAATACGCGAACGACGTGGTGTACGCCATGTACGAAGCCTGTGAAAACGGGGACGTGCCGCACCCGAACATCATTGCGGAATCGGGCCGCGCTCTTGCGGCGCACCATTCCATTCTGGTGTTCAACGTGCTGGAAACCGCCGGCCAGGCGTTCTTCGACGAGAATACGCACGAGATTGACGACGACGCTCCCGATGCATTGAAGGATTTGTACGGCATTTACAAGGGACTTACCCCGAAGAACCTGCTCGAAAGCTGGCACGATGCCATCCAGCTGAACGATGACGTTCTGAACGGTTTCAAGGTGGGCGATTACGACCTGCCGACGCGCGCCATGTGCGAACGCCTGTTCTGGAGCATCGTGCGCAAGGTGGACCAGCTCGCGAAGGACTTGCGCCATCCGCCTTACGAACTCAGCGAACTCCCGCGCTTGCTCGCACAGAAGTATTTCTGCAACTTCAGTTTGTTCCAGAGCCTGCCCGACAGCTGGGGCGTGGACCAGGTTTTCCCGCTCATGCCTATCCAGCGCCTGAACGAGGAACCCACAGTCGAGACGACCATCCAGGATGTCACTTGCGACTCCGACGGAAAAATCGACATGTTCGTCCGCGGTGGCGACGTGAGCCGCACGCTCCCGCTGCATGAACTCAAGAACGGCGAGCCGTACTACATCGCGGTCTACCTCGTGGGCGCCTATCAGGAAATCCTCGGCGACTTGCACAACCTCTTCGGCGATACGAACGCAGTCCACATCGTATGTAACGACAAGGGCGGCTACGAAATCGACAAGGTGATTGACGGCGAATCCGTGGAAGACGTGCTCGACTACGTGAACTTCAGCGACAAGGCCCTTGTGCGCACCATGGAAAACTGGGTGTCGCGCTCCGTGAAGGAAGGGAAGATTAGCCTGCAAGAAGGCAAGGAATTCCTGAACATCTACCGCGGCGGCCTTTACGGGTACACGTATCTGGAATAGGAAATGGTCATTGGTTATTAGTCAATGGTCAATAGAATTTATTCAGGCGCCGTAGGCGCGATTATCTAAACCAATGGCTAATGACTAGCATCTAACAACTAATGACCAATAACTAATGACTAGCAACTAGATCATGATTCACGAAATCGCTCCTCACAAGCTTCATAACGAATTTCGGGTGCAAAGCCCGAAACCGTCGGATTTTCTTGTCGTTTTTTTCGGGGATAAGAGCCTTCTCAAAAAGAACGGCGATTCCTTTGAAATTCCCAAGGTGGAAGATTTCAATCAAGGAAATATCCCGTGCCATTACCTTTTCAGCATTGACGATGCGGCGTATTTCCTGGCAGATTTCAGCGTTTCGAAAGAACTGGTAGAAAACGCGTCGGATGATTATGTCCTTTGTCCGGCCCGCACGTATCGTTACATGGGTGACCCGCTTTTACGCATGGGTGGCGCTACCGCCGCGCACATCGCTCACTGGGAAACGCTCAACAGGTTCTGCGGCCGCTGCGGAAGTGAAATGACCCGTAGCGAAAAGGAACGCGCAGTAGTTTGTCCTAAATGCAGGAACACCGTGTACCCGCGCATCTCTCCGGTCGTGATTGTGGCCGTCCGCAATGGCGACAAACTCCTGATGGCGCACAACATCGACAACCCGAACCCGCGACTCTTTCTCATCTCGGGTTTCGTGGAAGTGGGCGAGAGTCTTGAACAGGCGGTTCACCGTGAAGTTTTGGAAGAGGCTGGCCTCCGCGTGAAAAATATCCGCTATTTCGGGAGTCAGCCGTGGCCCTTCAGCGACTCGCTTATCGCGGGCTTTACCGCCGAACTCGACGGTGACGACACTATCCACATGCAAAAAGAAGAACTCTCCGAAGCCATGTGGGTCAGGCGCGAAGACATTCCCGAATACGAGACCGATGTAAGCATCAGCTGCTGCCTCATTGAGAACTTCCGCAGGGGATTTACGCTGGAATAACTTGAATATTCCAATATGGAATAATGGGGAAATACGCGAAATAAGGAGGCTTGTTTCGCCAAATAAGCCGTTACCCTATTGACATTATATCTATTTGAGTGTAAATTTAAGTATATGAAACAATATGTTTGCATGAATTCGCGTGCCCGTTCCTCCTGTGCGATAAGGGGGGGGGGGGGGCTCATTTGTGCAGTATGTAGACTTTCTCGTTTTTTCCGACAACATTTCGTTTTCCCCTTATTGCGCCGCAATTTTTTGCGTTCGCATTTTTCTATTACAGAATACTGAGAATAAATTATGAACTTTATCCATAAAGTGCTCTTTTTGTCCGTTGGGCTTGTTTTCCCCGCTCTTGCCACCCACGTGGCCGTGCTGGAAACTACCGCCGCAAAGGATGTTCTTACCCTCGAAGAAAAGCAGTACCTGACCGACGTGCTGCGTTCCGAGGCGGTGAAGGCGCTCCCTGCAGAGCAGAACTACACCATTATGACCCGCGAGAACATCAGCGTCATGCTCCCGCCTGGCAAGGCGGTCGAAGACTGCGAGGGCAGTTGTCTGGTAGAGACTGGCAAGAACATTGCGGCGGACTTTGTAGCGCAGGGGCATGTGGGCCGATTTGCAAATAACCTGACAATTACCGTCGAACTCTACGAGACTGCGGGCAACAAGCTTATGGGCAGTTTCAGCACCAAGGCTCCCGACATCGAGTCGCTGGAGGTGGAAATCCGTCAGAAGTCGAACGGGCTATTCTCGCGCATATTGGCCAGTTCCCTTGGCAAGGTGGACATGCAACCCGTACTTGCCGACAAGGTGGGGCACGAGGCAGAACTCGTGATAAAGATAGACGGCGAAAGCAAGAAGGACGGTCGCAAGTATGTACGAGGTGAATGGGAACTTGCGCCGGGAATCCATGAAATCGAATTCGAACACCGTTGTTACGAACCGCAAAAATTTAAGGTTAACGTGCAAAGCGGGACGACTGTGACGGTGAACAATTCGTTAGATCCGGCGATGGGAAGTTTTTCGCTGACGACGGAATACAAGGGCGCGTTCCGCGAAGTGCCTGTGTTCGTGAACGGAACCATGGCGGGGCGCACCCCGTTTACGGGCCGCGTGCCAATCTGCGCCAAGGTGGAAGTCGGCGAAGATGAATTCCGTGAGACGGTGGTGATGAATTGGAACGACAAGGATAGGCTCGAAATTACGCATAACCTAAAGAACGCCAAGCCTACGGCAGAAGAACTGCGAGCCGATTCTCTGGCGGTAGCCCAACAACAGATGGCGCAGGCAGCCACTGACGAAGCCGCCCGTGCAGCCGCTGCCAAGGAAAAGCGCTCGGCGATAGCGAAACCGGTATCTATAGCCATGATGGTGCTCGGGCTTGCAAGCGTCGGTGTCGGCGTCTACGAGAACATGGTTGCAAGCGATGAACGTAAAAAATACGACGAAGCGACGTTTGACAACCAGAAGGATTTTGACGACCAGTGGGACAAGGTCGAGTCTGCAAAGACGATGAGAAACGTTTTCTACGGAATCGGCGGTGGCCTGATTGGTGCGGGTGCCGTTGTGTTCTTTGTGTTCTGAGGATAGTAGACAGTAGGAAGGTTTTAACTATGAAAATCAGAAATCGAAATATGCAATTAGGAAAGGCCTCCTGTGCGTCATTATGTGCTAAGGTCCCTGAGCTTGTCGAAGGGCGGGCGAAGCAATCTGAACCGCACGTCATTGCGAGCCCGAAGGGCGCGGCAATCTATTGCTTAGTTTGGATTTGTAGGTTTTTTAATAGTGGGTTCATGAACAACCATATTCATTACCGGTTAAGTTAAAATATATCCTTTTTTCTTGTTAAGTGGTATA
>NZ_FQWR01000017.1:0-81823 GCF_900129735.1 Fibrobacter sp. UWCM
GTGACCCCGGGTGACACCGTCACGATCCACGTGAACCTCATCGCCCCGATCGCCATGGAAAAGCAGCTCCGCTTCGCTATCCGCGAAGGTGGCCGCACGGTTGGTGCCGGTTCCGTAACCGAAATCATCAAGTAATCAGGATTAAAAATGCCTAGAGAACTCATCGTGCTCGAATGCACAGAATGCAATCAGCGCAACTATGATTGCGACAAGAACAAGCGTCTTCACCCTTCCCGCGTGGAATACAAGAAGTACTGCCGCTTCTGCCGCAAGCATACTGTTCACAAGGAATCCAAGTAAGGAAATCCGCTTAGGTCGATAGCTCAATTGGTAGAGTCACGGTCTCCAAAACCGTTGGTTGGGGGTTCGAGTCCCTCTCGACCTGGGAATTTCCTCCGGAGTCATCATGCGTAAGATTCAGCAATATGTCAAAGAATGCATCCAGGAACTGAAGAAGGTCACTTGGCCTACTTGGGAAGAACTCAAGGGATCGACTCTCGTTGTCATGCTCTTCAGCGTCATTATGGGCTGCTATATTGCCGGTCTTGATGTCGTGTTTTCCGTAATCATCGACAAGATTATGGGTAGGGGTTAATCACTATGAAGAAGTGGTACGCTATCCATACCTTCTCCGGTCAGGAAAACAATATCAAGAAACACATCGAGCAGATGATTGAGCGCGAGGGCGTTCAAGACAAGTTCGGCCAGATTCTCGTCCCCACCCGTGAAGTCGTGAGCAACGTCCACGGGCGTCGTCGCGTTTCTAAGCAGAACCTGTTTCCTGCATACATCGTTATAGAAATGGAGCTGGACAAGCTCACCCAGCACCTGGTGTCGACCATCAATGGCGTCACCCATTTCGCCGGAATGACACGCGCTTCTCGTGTTCCTATTCCGCTTCAACAGAGCGAGGTCGATCGTCTTCTTGGAGTTGATCCTGAAATTTCTACAGAAGGCGAGATCCAAATCCCGTACAGCATTGGCGATAATGTCCGCATCAAGGAAGGTCCGTTCAAGGACTTTGTGGGCGTCGTAGACGAAATCATGGAAGACAAGACCAAGATCAAGGTCATGGTTACCGTCTTCGGTCGTTCTACGCCTGTCGAGCTTGCCTTTAACCAGGTCGAGTCCGCTACCGCTTAATGTTACGGTTTTTGCAACGGAGATAAAACAGTGGCAAAGAAAATCACAGGTTATATCAAGCTCCAGATTCCCGCAGGCGCTGCCAACCCGGCTCCTCCGGTGGGTCCTGCCCTCGGTCAGAAGGGCGTGAACATCATGGAGTTCTGCAAACAGTTTAACGCTAAGACCCAGAACGACAAGGGCATGATTGTCCCGGTCGTCATCACGGTCTATGCCGACAAGAGCTTTACCTTCATCACGAAGGTTTCGCCGGTTCCGGCCCTCATCAAGAAGGCCGTCGGTATCGAGAGTGGTTCTGGTGAACCCAACCGTAAGAAGGTTGGCAAGATCACCAAGGCCCAGATCCAGGAAATCGCCCAAAAGAAGATGCCGGATCTAAACACAATCGACCTCGAAGCCGCCATGCGCATGGTTGCGGGCACTGCTCGTTCCATGGGTATTGATGTGGTTGACTGAGGCAGGTAATTCACCGTTACGTATCTGACAGGAAAATTTCATGTTCAGAGGAAAAAAATACAAGAAGATTGCTGAATCTTTTGATCGTAATCAAGCCTACGATCTGAAGGCGGCAATCGAAATACTCAAAAAGTCCGAATTGAAGTTCGACCAGACGGTCGAAATCCACTTCAATCTCGGTGTGGACCCAAAACATTCCGACCAAGTGGTTCGTGGCACTGTCGTGCTTCCGCATGGTACCGGTCGTTCGGTCCGCGTTCTCGTTTTTTGCAAGGACAACAACCTTGAAGTTGCAAAGAACGCTGGCGCTGACTACGCGGGTGGTGCTGACTTGGTTCAGAAGATTCAGGAAGGCTGGCTGGACTTTGACGCCGTCGTTGCTACTCCCGACATGATGCCGGTGATTAGTAAGGTGGCCCGTGTCCTCGGTCCTCGCGGTATGATGCCGAGCCCCAAGGCTGGTACGGTGACCGTTAACGTCGCCCAGACCGTCAAGGAACTCAAGGCAGGTAAGATTTCTTACCGCGTCGACAAGGGCGCAAACGTCCATGCTCCTGTTGGCAAGCTCTCCTTCACTGTCGACCAGCTGGCTGAAAACGCCAAGTCTGTGATTGACTCTGTCGTGAAGAACAAGCCTCAAACTTCTAAGGGCACATACATCAAGAGCCTCACTCTGACGGCTACGATGGCCCCGGGCATCAAACTTGATATGGCACTGACGCGCTAGGAGATACCATGAAAGCTGTAGTTAAAAAACAACAGACCGTGGATTCGCTCGTCGAGTCCTTCAAGGGCGCAACCGCCGTCTATCTGCTCAATTACCAGGGTATCACTGTCGAAAAGGACAACGCCCTGCGCAAGGCTCTCGCTTCTAAGGGTGTCAAGTACCACGCTGTGAAGAATACTCTTCTCAAGCGCGTGCTCGCCGCTCTCAAGGTCGAAGGTCTCGACGAACTCCTGAACGGTGCAACATCCGTGATGGTCGGTTTCGAAGAAGATCCTCTTCTGCCTGCCCGCGAAATTGAAGCATTCCACAAAGCTAACCCTGATTTCTTGGTCGCCAAGAGCGTTTACCTCGACGGTAAGCCCATGCCTGGCTCCGAAGTCGTCAACCTCGCCAAGATCCCGGATCGCAAGGGCATGATCGCTCAGATCGTCGCCATCGCTCTCGGACCTGGTGGCAAGATTGCTGGCCAGATCAAGGCACTCCAGGAAAAGCTGGAAAAAGAATCGGGTTCCGAAGCCGCAGCCCCTGAAGCTGCCGCTGCACCGGAAGCTTAACAACAAACCACAAACCAAAAATTTTAAACGGAATAATCGGAGAAACACATCATGGCAACTGATATCAAGGCACTGGGCGATCAAATCGTTGGTCTTACCCTTCTCGAAGCCAAGGCTTTGGCTGACTACCTCAAGGAAACGCACGGCATCGAAGCCGCTGGTGGCGTCGTAATGGCTGCCCCGGCTGCTGGCGCTGCTGCCGCTGCTGAAGAAAAGACCGAATTCGACGTTATCCTCGCCGAAGTCGATCCGGCCAAGAAGATGGCTGTCCTCAAGGAAGTCCGCGCTATCACGGGTCTCGGCCTCGGTGAAGCCAAGAAGGTCGTCGAAACGGCCAACAGCGTCATCAAGGAAGCTGCCCCGAAGGCTGACGCCGAAGCCCTCAAGAAGAAACTCGAAGAACTCGGAGCAAAGGTTACTCTCAAGTAATGCTCACAGTTCTTTGAACTGCTCTTACCAATCGCCTGCACGCGAGTGCGGGCTTTTGGTGTTTTTTGCTTAATCAGGATCTTCTTCACCGGATGAGGTATTTCAAATGACAACGGAGCGAAAGAGTTATTCCTCCAACAAGTTCCAGCTGGAACTGCCGTACTTGATCGAAGTTCAGAAGGCTTCGTACGAGCAATTTTTACAGGCCGATATCCCGCAGGAAAGGCGCCTGGACGCTGGCCTGCAGCGCGTATTCAAGGACATCTTCCCGATTACCGATCCTAACGGGCTCTTCTCCCTCGAATACGAAAAGTATTACTTCGGAATACCGAAATACAGCATCCCCGAGTGCCGCGAACGTGGGCTTACCTACAGCATGGAGCTCTACGCGACTCTCGCCCTTCGCGTTTTCGAGAAGGACGGTGAAGACACCAAGCTCAAGGAAGAAGTCAAGAACGATGTCTTGATTTGCGAACTTCCTATCATGACCGAGAACGGCACGTTCATCGTGAACGGTGCCGAACGCGTTGTCGTGTCGCAGCTGCACCGCTCTCCCGGTGTGAGCTTCGACGAAGAACTCCAGCCCAACGGCCGTTCTGACTACAAGAGCCGCATCATTCCGCATCGCGGCGCCTGGGTCGAGTTCAATATCGAAAACGATGTCCTGTACCTCGTCATTGACCGCAAGAAGAAGATTGCGGCTACCGCCATGCTCCGTAGCATCGGCTTCGAGACCACGCAGGATATCCTGAACCTCTTCTACAAGAAGTCCGAAGAAGTCAACATCGCCGAAGAATCCGAAAAGTTCAACGACGATGGCGTCTGCGTCCTTATCGACCGCGTTATCTTCAAGGATGTTATCGACGAATCTACCGGTGAAGTTATCGTCGATGCCAATACCGTCATTGACGACAAGAAGCTCGAACGTCTCCGCGAAAGCAGCGTGAAGACGATTACGCTCCTTTCCAAGGAAGAAGAAAACCTCCTCATCCACAACACGCTCGCGAACGACAAGACGAAGACTCGCGAAGAGGCTCTCCGCCTTATCTACTCCGTGACGCACCAGCAGCAGGACGATTCCCCGAACATGACCGTTGCTGAAGACTTCTTCAACAACCTGTTCCTGGATGACCCCCGCAAGTACGACCTGGGCGAAGTTGGCCGTTACCGCCTGAACGCCAAGGTGTACACGCCGAAGATTATTGCCCTCCTGAAGGAAATCGGCGAACAGTTCAACATGGAAAAGGAACTCGCCCTTCCGGAACTGACCCGCACGACGATGAGCAAGGCGGACTTCCTTGCCGTTATCGAGTACATGGTCGGCCTCTACGACGGCGAAGACGGCTACGCCAAGGACGATATCGACCACTTGGGCAACCGCCGTACCCGCTCTGTTGGCGAACTCCTCGCTAACCAGATTTCTGTGGGCCTTTCCCGCATGTCTCGCGTCATCCGCGAGAATCTCTCCATCCACAATGACGACGAACAGACCACTCCGCGCGACCTCGTGAATACCCGCACGGTTTCTTCTGTCGTGAACGCGTTCTTCGGTTCCAGCCAGCTCTCGCAGTTCATGGACCAGATGAACCCGCTTTCCGAACTCACGCACAAGCGTCGTCTTTCCGCTCTCGGTCCCGGTGGCCTTTCCCGCGAACGCGCAGGCTTCGAGGTCCGTGACGTTCACTACACGCACTACGGCCGCCTCTGCCCGATCGAGACCCCTGAAGGACCGAACATCGGTCTTATCAACTCGCTCGCATCTTACGCCATCGTGAACCACTTCGGCTTCATCGAGACGCCGTACCGCATCGTGGGCCTTATCAACTTCAAGGATGCCCAGGGTGGCATCGTGAAGTTCCCCGAATCCAAGTGGCATTTCGGCATCTTCAAGGCCTTCGTGCACGACCCGCACTACTTCCTTACCGAGCAGGAACTTTCCAGCAAGGAAAAGGATTCCATCCGCATGAACCTTGACAACCGCCAGCGCGACCTGTTCGACATGTTCGTGGGCAAGGTGTTCGAGGTCAAGTACGCCGATGGCTCCAAGCACTATTTCAAGAACGGCTTCGAACAGTTCGATTTCAGCGGCAAGGCCGACTATGTGCAGGCCAGCGACGCTATCGACCAGGTCGTTTCTGACTTTATCACGTTCCTCACCGCCGACGAAGAAGACGCCTTCAAGGTGGCTCCGGCTTCTACCGAGCTCACCGACGACAACCGTTTCAAGGAAGAATACGTCATCGTCCGCGACAAGAGCGAATACCCGCATGTTCTCCGTCAGGACAGCATCGAAATCGGCGACGAGGATGTCGAACGCATCGATCTCATGGACGTTGCACCGATGCAGATTGTGTCTGTGGCTGCTGGCCTCATCCCGTTCCTCGAACACGATGACGCCAACCGCGCGTTGATGGGTTCTAACATGCAGCGCCAGGCAGTGCCTCTGCTCCGCGCCGAAGCCCCCGTGGTGGGTACCGGCCTCGAACGCCGCGCCGCCCTCGACTCGGGTACGGTCGTGCGTGCCAAGCACGATGGCCTCGTGACGTTTGTCGACGCCCGCAACATTACGGTGAAGCGCGGCAACATGGTGAACGGCAACTTCGAGCCTCTCACCGGTCTCGGCGAAAACTACGAATTCCTCGGCAAGGATCCTATCGACGAGTACGTGCTCCGCAAGTTCGAGCGCTCTAACCAGGATTCCTGCGTGAACCAGAAGCCTATCGTGAACGTGGGCGACTTCGTCAAGGCTGGCGACGTGCTTGCCGACGGCGTGTCTACCGACCACGGCGAACTGGCCCTGGGTAAGAACATCCTTATCGGGTTCCTCCCGTGGAACGGCTACAACTACGAAGACGCCGTTATCATTTCCGAAGAACTCGCCATCAAGGACACGTTCACCTCCATCCATATCGAAGTCTACGAAATCGACGTGCGTGAAACCAAGCGCGGTCCGGAAGAACTGACCCGCGAAATTCCGAACGTCGGTGAAGACGCGCTCCGCAACCTCGACGAGAACGGCGTTATCCGCGTCGGTGCCGAAGTCGGCCCGGACGATATCCTCGTCGGCAAGGTCACCCCGAAGGGCGAAACCGAACTTTCTCCGGAAGAACGCCTGCTCCGCGCCATCTTCGGCGAGAAGGCCGGCGACGTGCGCGACTCTTCCCTCAAGGCTCCTCCGGGAATGAAGGGCGTCGTGCTCGAAACCCGTATCTTCAGCAAGAAGGACAAGAGCGACAAGAAGAGCAAGGAAAAGGACCAGGAACAGATCGAGTCCATCCGCGTTACCTTCCAGAGCCAGATCGACAAGATCAAGGAATCCTGCCGCGAACACTTGTTCGAACTCCTCGGTGGCAAGGCTGCCGGCAAGGTGATGGACAACGAAACGCACGAACTCCTTATCCGCGAAGGCCAGACCTACACCGAACAGAACCTTGCCGCTATCGACGTGACCAAGGTTTCCCCGATGTCCACCTTCGTCGTTGGCGATGACGAACTCCAGGAAAGGGTTCTCTCGCTCGTGCTCGTTGCACGCGACAACCTCGATACCCTTACCCGCACCATGGAAAAGGAAATCGACAAGGTCACGAAGGGCGACGAACTCAAGCCGAACGTTCTCAAGAACGTGAAGGTCTACATCGCGAAGAAGCGCTGCCTCTCCATCGGTGACAAGATGGCAGGTCGTCACGGTAACAAGGGCGTTGTGTCCAAGATTGTTCCGGTCGAAGACATGCCGTTCACCGAAGACGGTCGTCCGCTCCAGATTCTTCTGAACCCGATGGGCGTGCCTTCCCGTATGAACATCGGTCAGGTGCTTGAAGTTCACCTGGGCTGGGCTGCAAAGACCCTCGGTTTCAAGGTTTCTACGCCGGTGTTTGACGGCGCCAAGTTCGAGGACATCTGCAAGGAACTCGAGAAGGCCTACCAGAAGAACCCGATCGTGAACTACGAGATGGACCCGGAACACGACAAGATTATCGGTAAGGCCAAGCTCTATGACGGCCGTACCGGCGAAGCATTCCTGAACCCGGTCACCATCGGCTACATGTACTACCTCAAGCTCGGTCACTTGGTGGACGACAAGATCCACGCCCGTTCTATCGGTAGCTACGCCCTCGTGACGCAGCAGCCGCTCGGTGGTAAGAGCCAGTTCGGTGGCCAGCGCTTCGGTGAAATGGAAGTGTGGGCCATGGAAGCCTACGGTGCCGCTTACACGCTGCAGGAACTCCTCACCGTCAAGTCCGACGATGTGCAGGGCCGTTCCATGGTGTACGACGCCATTGTCCATGGCAAGAACACCCCGAAGCCGGGTATCCCCGAATCCTTCAACGTTATGATTCGCGAAGTTCATTCTTTGGGTCTTGACATCGAGACCATTGGAGATAAGTAATATGTCCGAAGAAATGATGGAAGTACAAGACAACGCCGGCGATATTTCGATTCATCTCGCCGCACCGGACCTTATCCGTTACTGGTCTTACGGCGAAGTTACGAAGCCGGAAACGATCAACTATCGTACGTACAAGCCGGAACGTGATGGTCTTTTCTGCGAAAAGATCTTCGGACCTGTCAAGAACTGGGAATGCAACTGCGGTAAGTTCAAGCGCGCCCGCTACAAGGGCGTGATCTGCGACCGTTGCGGCGTCGAAGTGACTCACTCCCGCGTCCGTCGTGAACGTATGGGCCACATCGAACTCGCCATTCCTCTCGCACACACCTGGTTCGTCCGTAACCAGCCGTGCGTGATTGGCGCCCTCCTCGGCCTCAACACCAAGGATCTCGAACAGGTTATCTACTACGAACGCTATGTCGTTATCGACAAGGGCGACGCCGAACTCGAAGAGAACCAGCTCATCGACGAAACGACTTACCAGGACCTCGTCGCCGAAGGCCGTAAGTTCGACGCCCGCATGGGTGCCTCCGCCATCAAGCTGTTGCTCGACCGTCTCGACCTCACCGAACTTTCCAAGAGGCTCCGCGACCAGGCCCGTAGCAACTCCAGGACCAAGGTGGACGAAGCCATCAAGCATCTCAAGATTGTTGATGCCTTCCGCAAGTCCCAGATGGAAAGCTTCCGCAACTACTACAACAACCCGAAGGGCAGTGCCGACCGCGATACGGGCAAGGCTTGGCTCAAGGGTCTCGCCGAAGCGGTTGCCGAATTCAAGGCCGATTACGAATCCAAGCACGATGACTTCGTCCTTGCCGATGCCTACGAGGCTTTCCGCGCCGAATACCCGAACGAAGCCCGCCTTCTCGCGAACCAGCCTTCCTGGATGATTCTCGACGTGCTTCCGGTGATTCCGCCCGACCTGCGCCCGCTCGTTCCGCTCGAAGGCGGCCGCTTTGCGACCTCCGACCTGAACGAACTCTACCGCCGTGTCATCAACCGCAACAACCGCTTGAAGAAGTTGATCGACATCCGTGCCCCTAACGTTATTCTCTGCAACGAAAAGCGCATGCTGCAAGAGGCAGTGGACCAGCTGTTCGACAGCGGTCGCCGCAGTGCCCGTGCAGGTGGCGCACGCCCGATGAAGAGCCTCGCTGAGCTCCTGAAGGGCAAGCAGGGTCGCTTCCGTATGAACCTCCTCGGTAAGCGTGTGGACTACTCCGGCCGTTCCGTCATTGTGGTGGGCCCGGAACTCCAGATGCACCAGTGCGGTCTCCCGAAGCGCATGGCCCTCGAACTTTACAAGCCGTTCATCATCCAGCGCCTGGAAGAAGACGGCATCGTCTATACCCTCAAGTCCGCGAAGAAGTACGTCGACGCCGAACGCCCCGAAGTGTGGGACATCCTCGAAGAGATTATCGAGGACCACCCGGTGATGCTGAACCGCGCCCCGACGCTTCACCGCTTGGGTATCCAGGCGTTCTACCCGAAGCTTATCGAAGGTAACGCCATCCGCCTCCACCCGCTCGTCTGTACCGCATTCAACGCGGACTTCGACGGTGACCAGATGGCCGTGCACCTCCCGCTTTCTTTCGAAACCCAGCTCGAATGCCGCGTGCTCATGCTGTCCTCGAACAACATCCTGCACCCCGCTTCCGGCCAGCCGATTGCCGTGCCGGGCCAGGACATCGTGCTTGGGCTCTACTACCTGACCAAGCCGCGTCCGGGCCGCAAGGGCGAAGGCATGCATTTCTTCGATGCTGCCGAAGCCATCCGCGCCTACGAGAACGAGGTTGTCGACCTGAACGCTACCGTGTACTTGAAGCTCCCCGCGGGCCGCAAGATCTACATGGGCGCCCTCGAGAAGGATTGCGTGTGCGTCCGCGAAATCGCTGACGACAACGGCAATATCGAGGAAAACGTCAAGGCCGGCGAAAAGGTCAAGTTCCTTACCCTCAAGGAACCGAACGTTATCAAGACGACCATCGGTCGCATCATCTTCAACGAGTTCGTTCCGAACGAACTCGGCTACGCGAACGAAACCTTCGGCAAGAAGGTCATCGCGAAGTCCATCGACGACCTGTACCGCCGTACCGGCAACCGCGTGACTGTCGAATACCTCGACAACCTCAAGGCCAACGGTTACAAGTGGGCAACCCGCGCCGGATCCTCCGTGGCTATCGCCGAAATGGTGATTCCGGAAGAGAAGCAGGCCATGCTCGATGCCGCCACCCAGAAGGTGAACGAAATCCGCAGCCTCTACGAGGACGGCGTGATTACCGACGGTGAACGCTACAACCAGATTATTGACGTGTGGTCCAAGACCACTAGCGACGTTGCTGCCAAGCAGTGGGATTTGCTTTCCCACGACCGCGACGGCTTCAACCCGGTGTACATGATGGCTGACTCTGGTGCTCGTGGTAGCCGCCAGCAGATTATGCAGCTGTCCGGTATGCGCGGCCTGATGCAGAAGCCTATCAAGCAGCTCGGCGGTCAGGAAGTTATCGAGAACCCGATTAAGTCCTGCTTCCGTGAAGGCCTTAACGTGATGGAATACTTCATCTCGTCTCACGGTGCCCGTAAGGGTCTTGCCGATACCGCCCTTAAGACGGCTGACGCTGGTTACCTTACCCGTCGTCTCGTGGACGTGGGCCAGGACCTCGTCGTGACCGAAGCTGACTGCGGTACCACCAACGGCATCGAAGTTTCCGCCTTCAAGGACGGCGACGATACCGTGATCCCGCTGGAAGAACGCTTGCTCGGTCGCGCCCCCGTCGAAGATATCAAGCACCCGGTTACGGGCGAAGTGATCGTGAAGGCTGGCGAACTCGTCACCGAACGTGACCTCCCGAAGATTTCCGCAACCGGTCTCGAACACATCAAGATGCGTTCCGTGCTCACTTGCGATTCCCGCACCGGCGTGTGCTCCAAGTGCTACGGCCGTATGCTGGCGTCCGGTCGCCCCGTCGACCTCGGCGAAGCGGTCGGCGTGCTTGCTGCCCAGTCCATCGGTGAACCGGGTACGCAGCTTACCCTCCGTACCTTCCACATCGGTGGTGCTTCTTCTCGCTTGACTGTCGAGAACAACAAGAAGGCTATCGTGGACGGCCGCGTGGAACTCGAACAGCTCGTTACTGTCGAACACGAGGGCCAGAAGGTCGTTACGAGCCGTATGGCGGAACTCGTCATTTACGACACAACAGGTATTAACAAGGGTCGTTACCAGATCCCGTACGGCGCAATCATGTTCGTCGAGAACAACGCCCAGGTCAAGAAGGACCAGGTGATGTTCGAATGGGATCCGTACAACAGCCCGATCATCACCAACGTGGCCGGTAAGGTGAAGCTTGTCGACCTCGTTGAAAACAAGACATTCCGCGTAGAACGCGACGAGAACACCGACGTCGAAACGTGGGTCGTGATTAGCGAAAAGCACGGTGGCAGCGCAAAGCAGCTCCGTCCGGCTATCACCGTCCTCGACGCTTCCGGCAACAAGGTCGGTAACTCCATGCTTCCGGATGGCGCCATCCTTACGGTTAAGGACGGCGACATGGTGGCTGTCGGTTCTACGGTTGCGAAACTCCCGCGTGCCGCAGGTAAGACCCGCGACATTACCGGTGGTCTTCCGCGCGTGGCCGAACTCTTCGAAGCCCGCAAGCCGAAGAACACTGCGGTACTTGCCCCGATTGACGGTCTCGTCTCTATGGGTAACGAAGTTCGCAACAACCAGGAAGTTATCATCAAGAGCGATACCGAGGAAAGGAAAGTGCTGGTTCCCCGCGGTGTCCACTTGGCTGTTAACGAGGGTGACCGCGTCCGCGCTGGCCAGAAGATTAGCGAAGGTAGCGCCGATCCGCACGACATCCTCGATATCCTCGGTCCTGAAGAAGTGCAGCGTCACTTGGTGAACGAAATCCAGGCGGTTTACCGTCTGCAGGGTGTGGCTATCGCAGATAAGCACATCGAATGTATCGTCCGCCAGATGATGCGCAAGGTCCGCATTACCGCTTCCGGTGATTCCGACCTGCTTCCGGGCGAGGAAATTTCCAAGGCTCGTCTCCGCGCCGAAAACGACCGTTTGCGCGCGCTGGGCAAGCAGCCTGCAGAATACACGCCGATGCTCCTGGGTATCACGAAGGCTTCCCTCGCGACAGACAGCTTCATCTCTGCCTGCTCGTTCCAGGAAACCACCAAGATCCTTACCCGCGCTTCTATCGAAGGGCAGGTTGACCCGCTCCTGGGCCTCAAGGAGAACGTGATCATGGGCCGTCTCATTCCGTGCGGTACCGGTGCCCGCCACCTGAGGAACGTCCAGGTGATCGATGCCGATGCCGAAATGGAAGAACGCCGGCGTTTGCAGAACGTACAGGCCGAATACAGTTCCTCCGATACCGGAATCCAGATGCAGGATTTCGATATGGGATCCTCTGACGAAGAAGATGTGGACTAATTTTGGCCATGTACTTGAAAACTTTGGAAAAAAAACTATATTTGCACTCCAAAATCTAGGAGATTAATAGTGCCTACTATTCAACAGCTCGTCCGCAACGGACGTGAACAGATCAGCAACAAGACCGCTTCCGTGGCCTTGAAGTCCTGCCCGCAGAAGCGTGGCGTTTGCACCCGTGTCTACACCAGCACTCCGAAGAAGCCGAACTCTGCTCTTCGTAAGATTGCCCGTGTGCGTCTTTCCAACAAGATGGAAGTTACGGCTTACATCCCCGGCGAAGGACACAACCTCCAGGAACACTCCATCGTGCTCATCCGCGGTGGCCGTGTGAAGGATGTTCCGGGTGTTCGTTACCACATCATCCGTGGCGCCCTGGATACCCAGGCCGTTAACGGTCGCCAGAACGGTCGTTCCAAGTATGGTGTTAAGAAGAAAGGCGCCGCTCCGGCAAAGAAGTAAGGAAGTAGAATATGTCTAGAAGAAGAAAGGCTCTCCATCGCTCCATCCTCCCGGATCCGCGTTTCAAGTCCACTCTCGTGACCGAACTCGTCGGTGTCGTGCTCAAGCAGGGCAAGAAGACCATCGCCGAACAGATCGTTTACACCGCCCTCGATGAACTCGACAAGAAGCTCGAAGGCAAGGAAACCGCTCTCGAGAAGTTCGAACTCTGCCTCGAAAACATCAAGCCGCGCGTCGAAGTCAAGTCCCGCCGCGTCGGTGGTGCGAACTACCAGGTTCCTATGGAAGTCGCTCCGGACCGCGCCAAGGCTCTCGCCCTCCGCTGGCTCCTCGATGCCGCCCGCAACCGCAACGAACCCAACATGGCCGACCGCCTTGCTGCCGAACTCGTTGCTGCCAAGAACGGTGAAGGCAACGCTGTCCGCAAGAAGAACGATACGCACAAGATGGCCGAAGCCAACAAGGCTTTCGCCCACTTCCGTTTCTAATTCTTGCCTTAGCACAGAATATCCTAGAGGAAGGCTCCGCTTCAAAGCGGAGCTTTTCTGTATTGCAATACCCGTCGTCAGTATTGTCATCCCCGGCTTGACCGGGGATCTCCTTTTATAATGTTTGCTACGATGACGGCCTTGCACGCTCACACAATCACTTGATTATCACTTATTGTGCCGCTTGTCCCTGTGTTTTTTCCTGTTGTCAGCGGGTTGGGTGGGGGTTGTCCTTTCCCAGGAAAAATGAATTACATTTAGGACGTCACCTAAAGGGAAAGGATAGTGAGATTTCGTTTATACATAGTCGTCTGCGCCTTGTTGCTGGCCTTGCCGGCGGCGGCCGAGATTATGCCGGACACAAACCTTGTCGAGGGGCAGTTCGGACACAATCCCGAATTGGCTACCCGCAGGCCGGAACCTGTCCTTGATACGGCAGTCATCGACGGCAAGGAAGTTGAAATCCGCAAGTACGCTTTCAAAGCGTCGCGTGAAGCGTTCCTGAATATGGACACGTCTTCCAGGGCGTCCCTGTTGTGGTATTGGAATGCGGAAGGGGTTGCGAGATACCCTATAGAGACCGTTGTTGACTTTTATAGATGCTGGTCATCGGCTGATTCTGACCCGGAATGCCGCATCGAGTTCCTTGATGCTGGCGATAAGCCTATAATGGCGAGCGATGTCGGGGACTCCTACGTCAAGGATGGGATGCCTAGGGACTTGTCAAGAGACCAGTGGAGGGGCTGGATAAACATGCAACTGGGGGATCAGATAAATTCTGTGAAGTCAATCCACATGTATAAGGACGAGAAAATGGATTTGCTTTGGGGATTGTATGGCGGCATTATGGGTGGGGCCTTCACGGCTCTAGCGGTGATGATTGCCGAATTCCCGATTGCGTATGTGATGGACAAGCCGTACGACTGGAAGGACGTGGGCTGGATAACGCTTGCAGGGTTTGTCGGGTTTACGAGCTATAGTGTAATCTACATAGCCGTAACGAGGGATACCAAGCGACTGGATGTCACGATCAAGTTCTAATTTGTTATATTGGGGAGTATGAAAAGTTTATCTGTAATTCTCGGTTGCGCCTGCTGTGCGTTCTTGCTTGCCTGTAGCGATGACGGCTCCACGACCGCCGTCCTGGACAATCCCTACGCGGACGATGCGTATTCTTCAAGCGAGGCGCTTCCGGACACTTCGGGTTCCGGGCGTTCTTCATCAAGCTCGTCGCTTTCCTCGTCATGTTCTGCACGGGATTTTTCGAGCGGTGTCGAGCGTTCCTCCTCCAGCGAGAAGGTTCAGTCCTCTTCCGGCGAAAAGCCGGGTGTTTCCTCGAGCAGCGTCGCTTCTTCCGAATCGAAACCGCAGGCTTCCAGCAGTTCCAGCGCTCCTGCGGAACGGCCCGAAAGTTCCTCCAGTTCCGTGGATGCAGGCGATTCCACCCTCACGTACGAGCGTGAATGCGGGTCGCTGGTGGATGCCCGCGACGGCAAGTCGTACTGCACGGTAAAAATCGGGACGCAGACCTGGATGGGGGAGAACCTGAATTACGATGCTCCCGGGTCCGCGTGCATCAGGGACAGTCTCGCCAATTGCGAAAAGTTCGGGCGGCTGTACACGTATGCCCAGGCGATGGGCCGCGCCGAGAATGAATGTGGCCCGGGCTGGATGTGCAAGGGGAACTTCCCGCTGTCGCCGGGGATATGCCCGGAAGGCTGGACTGTCCCGACCCAGAAGGACTGGCTGACGCTGGAGGCCTACGTCGACAAGCACAATGGAAGCGAACCCGTGTATATAAGCCTGATGGCGAAACCCGAAGACAGCAAGCGTGACGATATCACCATAGGGTCTGACCTTTCCGGATTCCGCATTCTTGTGTCGGGCATCTACGACCCGACGGTGGAGTCGTTCTCCGATAGCACTGTCGGGTTCTGGTCGTCTACCGAGGAGAGCGTGAACCACGCCTATCGTTTCGGCTTTGACCTGTACAACTTCGATATATTTGACCTGCAGCTCCCGGCATGGAAGAAGGCGTACCGCTACGTGCGCTGCATCCGGAGCAAGGAATAGGGCGCATTTTTTGCATTAAGCCTGCGAAATACAGACTAAAATGGTGCTACTTTACTTGTATTGCATTAGGAGGATTTATGGGAAACGTTTTTAAGAATTGCATCTTGGCGGCTTGTGTTGTTGCGGCGGGCGCTTCGGCCGAAGGACTTTATCTGGAGGGCTCCTTGGGCATTGCCAAGGCGGACTATGTTGAGCAGGAACGCCCCCGCAGGTTGCAGCAGGCCGATGACCATGTGGGGGAATGCCTCGGCATTGAGGGTTGCGAGGATACGGGGCCCAGCGGGGAATATGCGCCACGCGACAAGGTGGAGTACGTGGGCTATGGCCCCGTGCTTGACCTGAAGGTAGGCTATGGTTGGGAAAAACTGGCCGTATTTGGCGTCATTCAGGGGACTTACACCGAAGGGTTCCATAATTTTGACTGTTATGTGGTGAAGGAGCCCGTGGAATACACTGGCGACGATGACGGCTATGCATTCCACAATCATTGGGTCGAGCATGAGGAGTATATTCGTTACAGTGAACTCCATTCCCTTTCAACGCGACTGTTCCTTGGTGGCGGCTTTACGTTCTACCCCTTTGCTAAAAAGGAATCGCCCCTGACGGGATTCCATGCCGGCGCGTCGTTCGGCTTCTCCATTATCGAAACCCAGGTAGATGAGGAAAAGAACGCCGTAAGGGACCGTAATCACGGTGCTATGGAAATTTCAACGTTGACCCAGAGCATCGTATTCGATGTCGGTCACACGTGGGCCTTTAACGAAAGGTGGAACATGGGTGTCGCCTTGACCGCCGCGTTTGAAAATCCGGTCGAATCGGAAAAGGAATACAGCATGTTCAACCTCCACACCATCTGGGCGGGGTTGCGGTTCGTGAGGAAGTAATTCCCTTATCGCTGTACGTTTAGCCTGTAGATGCTGCGCGTGCCCGCCTCGGGAACGTCCAGCGTGTGTTTGCCCGGGGTGAACTTTTGCATTGCGCTCTGCCACAAAATACGGCCCTGGTAGTCAAATTGCACGACGCTCGCGGTCATGGCTCGGTCAACCTGCAAAAGCAACTTGCCGCCCTGCTGCCTAAACGAGAACTTGTCTGTAATCCCGCCGGTGCGTATGGCGGTAGTGCTGCTGGACGAATTGACCGAACTTGACGATTCGATAACCGCTTCGCTGCTCGAAGATTCGGGCGCCATCGCCTTCATCTTCGCGATGCCCGCCTTCCATGCGTCAACGGCGGCCTGCGAAGTGTTGAGCGCCCAGTCGCCCTCGTTCGCTTCTTTGCTCTGGCTGAACCACATCACCGCGAAAACGCGCGAGAAGTCCGTGGCAAAATGCTCGAACATGTCGGTAATCCATTCGGCCTTGTTTCCGCCCCTCTCGGAGCTCGAAATCTCGGCGATAAAGAGCGGCTTGTTGATGTTCGCGAGCGCGTTGTACGCCTTCTTGAATACCTGCGAGAACGTCTGCCAGCTGGACCAGCTCTGGCACGTGCCCCAGTTGTAGCCGTCGATGGAGATGTAGTCCACGTACTCGTCGCCGGGATAGTTGCCCGTGAGCGTGGTGCCGCTGCCCTGGTTCGAGGCGTTGGTGGTCCATACCCACTTGACGTTCGTGACGCCTTCTTCCTTGAAGATTTTCACGATGTGGCGGAAAGCTTCGGCGACGTTCGCGTCGGTATTGCCGGCGCCTGATTTTCCTACCCCCCAGTCATACCAGTCTCCATTTGCTTCATGGAGCGGTCTGAGCCAGATTTCGTCGCCGAAGCCCTTGACGCCCTTTGCATATTCACGGATGTAGTTGTCGGCCTTGCCGTTCACCAGTTCCTGCGCGTTGTAGCCGTTCGCCATCCAGGTCACCACCAGCGTGGAACCGTTGTTCTTGGCGACGTTCGCGTACTGCGCGGTCGCATTCCAGTCGTTGATATCGAAGAGTGCGAAGTAGCTGATGAGGTCGAGGTGCGTGCCCTGCAAATCCTGGAACGCCTGCACGTTCTGCTGTGTGGGCTGCGGGTATTGCCCGGGACCGCCGACCCATGCGCCGACCTGGAATGCCATTGCCGCTACGGGTGCGAGAACCATCGAGAATAGGAACTTCTTGTTCATAAATGCCTCCGGCGGGCTTCCGTCCGCAAAATGTTCCCATACGCCCTAAAAATAGATTGTGCAGCCAGCGCGGACTATTTTCTAAAACGGATATTTGTGCCAAAGTGTATCTAGTGTTTTAGAACATCCTGGAGTTCCCCGATACTGCCGCAAATTCACATTGTCCGAATAAGATTCTCCAAATAGGAACTCCTTCTTTATTTTTTTCTAGTTTGTTTGACAATCAGGGATTGCTGTATGAAAATTTTGAAATTGTTTTGGTTGTCGGTTTTATTGATGGCGATGTTCCTTGGCGGGTGCTCGCAGTCCAATGAAGATGAAGTGCGAAAGGCGAAACGCTTTGAGGCGTTAAAAGGACTGCCGTTGGACACGGTCCTTACGCGTGCGTATAAATTCTACGAGCAGTTCCGGGCGACGGGTGATACGCTGCTGCGCGATTCCATGAACGATTACAGAAATCACTTCTTTGCGAGGTGGAAACTTTCTACGGATTCTATCTGTGCTACGGTTCCGGCCGATGATTCGTTGGCGGCCGATTTGCTGGCCATCTACAAGGCTGTATTGGAGTTTGAAGTTAAACGTAAGTATCGTGATATTCTTGACAGGGAAAAGCGAGAAATGCAACGGAAAGAAGCATCGGAGAGGAATGATAGCATGCCAAATAGGGGGGCGATGGATTGGATGAAGAATCTTATGCAGGTTATGGATGATAGTGTAAAAAGCAAGGAACTATTCAAAAGGGTTTACGAAGGACTTGATCCGGACACAATACGAGCCCTTCGAAATCGACAAGATAGTGCCGAGCGTGCTGAAATTAATGGTATTCTGTTCGAAGATGCTTTGGCGGGCGTGAAAAAGGATTCAAATAATGTATTTAGTCATGCTTATTTTGTCCAGACACTGAAGGTGTTGTATGTTGATACTGTAGCCACAGATATGAAAACTTGGCATAAGATAATTCCGTTCGGTATAGAGCGAAGCGAAATGAAAGAAGCGAAATCTGCCTGCATGGAAAAAACTCCGATAGGCCAACAGGTTCTTGTTCTAAACAAGGAATATGAATCGTTATTGAACAATTTTATGAAAACGAAAGCCCGTGAGGACCGCCTTTTTTTGCTACGAGAGATTCCCGTTTTGCCGCATTTTGGGGATGACGATTTTTCTTTTTACTCAATCCCGACCATATTGACTGCGGTGTTTAATAAAAACCATGATATGGTAAGTTTAAATGTGAATGACGGCATCGATAGCGGAAGCTTTTACTACTTGTCCAAGCGTTCGGGAAAATGGGAAGTCGTAAGGCGCCGTGACGGTTGGATGTCGTAGAAGAAAAAACGGGCCTTTTTTGCCCACATTTTCTTAACCATCGACTGCAAACCATTAACCAGTTTTTCTATATTATTCCCCGTTAAATTTTCACACTAAACCAAAAGGCTAAAAAATGGCTTCTAAAATCAAATCCGTTGTTGCCCGCCAGATCCTCGACTCTCGCGGCAATCCCACTCTCGAAGTTGATGTTACCCTCGAAAACGGCGTGAAGGGTCACGCTGCTGTCCCGAGCGGTGCTTCTACCGGCGAACGCGAAGCTTGCGAACTCCGCGACGGCGACAAGAAGACCTACTGCGGCAAGGGCACGCTCACTGCAGTGAAGAACGTGAACACCAAGATCGCGAAGAAGATCATCGGCATGGACCCGGCCAAGCAGACCGAAGTCGACGACGCCATGATCGCTCTCGACGGCAACCGCATGCTCAAGAACACCCTCGGTGCAAACGCTATCCTCGGCGTTTCCATGGCTGTTTGCTGCGCCGCTGCTAACGACGCCAAGATGCCTCTCTACCAGTACATCGCCAAGCTCCATGGCACCAAGAAGCTCACGCTCCCGTGCCCGATGTGCAACGTGATCAACGGCGGTGCTCACTCTTCCGCTCCGATCGACTTCCAGGAATTCATGATCGCCCCGGTTGGCGCCAAGACGTTCTCCAAGGGCCTCCAGATGGTCACCGAAATCTTCCACGCCCTCAAGGCTGTGCTGAAGAAGGGTGGCTTCGACACGACCGTCGGTGACGAAGGTGGCTTCGCTCCTGGCGTCAGCATCAAGCCGGCCAAGAACAAGTTCGGTTACGAAATCACTGGCGTGATGACCCTCGAAAAGGCTCTCGACGCCCTCAAGGCTGCAACCACCAATGCCGGTTACAAGTTCGGCACTGACATCAAGATCGCTCTTGACGTTGCTTCCTCTGAATTCTGCGACAAGAACACCAAGGATGGCAAGCCGGAAACCTACACCTTCAAGAAGAGCACCAAGAAGACTGTCAAGTCTGCCGACATGGTGAAGCTCTACGAAAAGCTCATCGACAAGTACTCCATCTTCTCCATTGAAGACGGTCTCGACGAAGCTGACTGGGCTGGCTGGAAGGTCATGACCGACAAGCTCGGTGGCAAGATCAACCTCGTGGGTGACGACCTGTTCGTTACCAACCCGACCATCTTCGACGAAGGCATCAAGGCCGGTATCGCTAACGCCATCCTCATCAAGGTGAACCAGGTGGGTTCTGTGTCCGAAACTCTCGCCGCTATCAAGCGCGCTCAGAACGAAGGCTATGCTCCGATCGTTTCTCACCGCTCTGGCGAAACCGAAGATACCTTCATCGCTGACCTCGCCGTCGGTACTGCCGCTGGCCAGATCAAGACTGGTTCTCTCTCCCGTACGGACCGCGTTTGCAAGTACAACCGCCTCCTCCGCATCGAAGAAGAACTCGGCAAGGCTGCTGTCTATGCCGGTGACCCGCGCAAGGCTTGCAAGGCCCCTGCTAAGGCTTGCAAGAAGTGCGGCTGCAAGAAGGCCAAGTAATTTCTTAAACCATTAGAATTACTGAAAGAGGCGTCCCTATCAGGGGCGCTTCTTTTGTATGTAATGCGCTTGCGGGTGGCAATCGCGCGTTTACTTTGTTTGAAATCTTTTGTCGAGAAACCTGTAGCGGGTTTACGGCCTACCGGATGTTCTTGTGGCAAGAAAGCGGCCTTTTCTCTGGTTTGTAAATTCCTGTAAACATTCGTGTTGTTAAAGAATTGTGGATAGCCTGTGCGGTGGTTCTAACTTGTGCCCTGGACCGGCCCCTGTGTCGCCTTGTAAACGTAATTTTTAGGTCGGGGAGGCAACAAACAATACGTTTAAATCTATATTAGAATCCGAATTTCATCAAAAGTCGTAAATAGGCTTACAATAAGAGGATACACATGATCGGAATTAAATCGATTGTCAAGACTGTGGCCGTTGTTTCGGCAGCAGGTGCCCTTTTCGGGTGTGATAGCAGCAGCGAGCAGCAGGCCGCCGAAGGCGCCCTGCCCCGTCAGCAGACGCTTTACTTGTCTGGCCAGCAGTGGGGTGCCCCCGCTACGTTCAACCCGCTCGCCGAAAGCTGGATGGCTGCATGGCCGGTGGGTGGCCGCTTCAACCTGGTGTACGAACCGCTCGTCACCTACAACACCCTGAACGGTCAGATCGAAGCCCTTCTTGGCACGCTGGTTCCGGAACTTTCCAACAACGACAGCATCGTGGTCGACCTGAACCCCGCCGCCAAGTGGAGCGACGGCAAGCAGGTGAACTCCAACGACGTGAAGTTCATCTTCACGAACGGTTCCATCAACACCACCGAACAGATTTCCGCAATCCATGTGGATACCCTCAAGGCCGAACCGGCAGCGGCGGACGCTCCCGTTGCTGAACGCATTTCCTTCATCGTTGCCAAGGACAAGCGCAACAACCCGCTTTCCGTGATGGACCTCCTCCAGGCCATCCGCATCGTGCCGGCTCACGTGTTTGAACCGCTCGTTGCCGAAAAGGGTCTCGACGAAGTGAAGAAGCTCATGATGGACAAGAACCCGGTCGTTTCTGGCCCGTACACCATCAAGGACTACTCCGCGAACAAGATTATCCTCGAACGTCGTGACGACTACTGGGGCAACGCCGCTCTCCACGAGGGCAAGCTCCCGGCTCCGAAGTTCATCGTCCACCCGATTTACAAGAGCAACGAGCACAACACCATCGCTCTCCGCAAGGGTGAACTCGATGCTTCCATGTCCTTCATTCCGCGTATCGGCGACCTCAAGAGCGCCGGCGTGCACACCTGGTTGAACGATGCTCCGTTCTTCACTCCGGGCGCTATGCCGATGCTCATGATCAACACCATGAAGGAACCCCTCAACGACAAGCGCTTCCGTCGTGCCCTCGCTACGGCTATCGACTACAACGCTATCCGTCAGTTCGCCCTTTCCGGTTACACCTCTCAGCTGCAGCCGGGCCTCATCATGCCGACGAACCTCGAAGGCAAGTACATCAACGCTGAAGACCAGAAGGTCGGCGTGAAGCTCGACATTGTTGACGAAGCCGAACGTCTCAACACCGTGAAGGCCATGCTCTCCGAAGCCGGCTACAAGTCCGTGTTCAAGGACGACGGTTCTCTCGACCACATGGAAAACGCCAAGGGCGAAAAGATACCGACCCTCTTCATTACCTCTCCGGCCGGCTGGACCGACTGGGAATCCATCGTGAACATCGCTGTCGAAGGCATGCGCAAGGCCGGTATCGACGTTCGTGAAGGCTTCGTGGATGGCGGTCAGTACTGGCCTGCCATGGGCACCGGCAACTTCGACCTCATCATGCACAAGCCGACTGCAGACGTGTCTCCGTCTCTCCCGTGGAGCCGCTTCAACGAAGTCATGTCTAGCCGCGACTGGCAGAAGCTCGGCGACTGGGCCGGCACCAACATCGGCCGTTACAACCAGCCGGGCACCAAGGAATTCCGCCCCGAAGTGGACAAGCTCCTCGCCGAAATCCCGCTCATGACTGACGAAGCCAAGAAGGCTGAAGCCTACCGCGAACTCAACAAGATCTTCATGGAAGACCAGCCGGCGATTCCGCTCGCTTACCTCCCGGAACAGTACTACGAGTTCAGCGACAAGGTCTGGACCAACTGGCCCTCTGCAGAAAACGCCTACGCCCCGGCCCAGCTGCCGTGGATCGCTTCTGGCACGAAGGTCCTCTGGAACCTGAAGCTCAAGTAATTCAAAGGAATAAAAGGACTATAAATGCTTAAACAGTATCCTATGCTACGCTATGTCCTGCAGAAGGCGTTCTGGTACCTTCTGACGTTTGTCGTAGCGGTTGCAATCAACTTCACCCTGCCGCGCATGGGTGAAAACAACCCCGTCGATATCATCATGGGTAAGGCCGCCCAGGGGCTCTCTCCGGAGCAGGCCAAGCTCAAGAAGGAAACCTTGCTCAAGGCATTCGGCATGGCCGAACTTGACGATCAAGGCAACGTTGTCTATGAACCTGAGGTCGACGAGAACGGCCAGGTCAAGACAGTGAAGGTCCCCAAGCTCGATGAAAGTGGCAAGCCCGTGTTCAGGGTGGTCAAGGACGTCGATGCCGAGGGCAACCCGGTCATGGTCGAACGCCAGAAGGTTGACGAACAGGGCAATCCGGTTTTCGAAGAGAAGCCGGTTCTCGACGCGAAGGGCAAGCCCGTGATGGAGAAGGACCCGAAGACCAAGAAGAAGGTCGCGAAGGTCGAGACTGTCGCCGTCATGGAGCAGGTCCAGGCCGAGCATCAGGATACGGTCATGGTTGATCAGGTCGTTCTCAAGACCGACCCGAAACTCGCCTCGGGCATTTCCCAGTTCTTTGTGTATATCAAGAACGTCTTTAAGGGTGACCTCGGCCTTTCTTACAGCCAGTACCCGAAGCCGGTTACCGATATTATCAAGGAATCCCTCCCGTGGACCCTCGCTATCCAGGCCCCGACCATTATCCTCGGCTGGATTGTCGGTAACCTCCTCGGTGCCTTCGCTGCATACAAGCGCGGCATCTTCGACAAGGTGTTCTTCCCGTGCGCCATGTTCCTCAACGGCGTGCCGTTCTTCGTGTTCGGTATGCTCCTGGTGGCGCTCTTCTCCATTACGCTCGGCTGGTTCCCGGCCATGGGCGCCTACAGCCCGGATATTCCGGAACTTACCTTCACCTGGAGCAACATCAAGAGCGTCGGGTACTACTACGTGCTCCCGTTCTTCTCTGTGTTCCCGATTCTTCTTTCGGGCCAGGCGACCGGTATGCGTTCCATGTCCATCTACGAACTCGGTACCGACTACATGAAGTACGCGAAGTGGCTGGGCCTCCGTGAAGGCAAGATTATCAGCTACGTGTTCCGTAACGCCATGCTCCCGCAGCTCACTGGCCTTGCCCAGAGCCTCGGTGCGATGGTGGGTGGCGCCCTCATTACCGAAATGATCTTCTCTTACCCCGGCCTCGGTATGGCGATGCTCACCGCCATCCAGCAGAACGACTACGCCACGATTCAGGGCTGCACGCTCATGATTTCGACCTGCGTGCTCGTCGCTAACTTCGCGGTTGACGTTTTGATTGCAATCTTTGACCCGCGCGTCAAGGCCGGTCTCCAGATGGGAGGTAAGTAATCATGTTGAAACTCTTAAGAAACCTTCTCAAGTCCCCGATGTTTGTCATCGGTATCTCGATCTTCGTGCTCACGCTTTTGATTGCGCTCTTTGGACCTCTCTTCTATCACGTTGACATCAACGCTCGCGACATGATGGCTGGCCCCTACGCCGGTTCCAGCGCAGACCACCTGCTCGGTACCGACCACCTCGGCCGTGACTACGTGTCGCTCCTGATTGCGGGTCTCCGCTCCTCGCTCTATGTGGGCCTGGTTGCCGGTGTCATCGCTACGACTATTGGTGTGCTTGTCGGCCTGTTCGGCGGTTTCCGTGGCGGCTGGATTGACGAAGTCCTGAACATGCTCACGAACATCTTTATCGTGATTCCGCAGTTCGTGATTCTCGTGCTCATCAGCTCTGCCGTGAAGGATGGCCGTTCGCTCACGCTGATTGGCCTTATCATCGGCCTTACCGCCTGGAGCTGGTCTGCCCGTGCCGTGCGTGCGCAGGCATCCTCCCTGCGTAGCCGCGACCACATTGCGCTCGCCCGCATCAACGGTGCATCGACGCTCACCATCGTGCTGAAGCATGTGCTCCCGTACCTGCTTTCGTACGTGTTCATGGTGTTCATCATGCAGGTGTCCTCGGGTATCCTTTCCGAAGCCTCCATCTCCATGATTGGCCTCGGTCCTCTGGATTCCACTTCCCTCGGTATCATCTTGAACCAGGCGAAGGACAACGGTGCGCTTTCCGGCGGTATCTGGATTGCGTTCCTCCCGGCGACCATCATTATTACTCTCACGGTTTTCGCGCTCTACCTCATCAATACTTCGATGGAAGGCGTGTTTAACCCCAGGCTCCGCAAGTAAGAGGTAACGAAATGGCAGAAAATGTTTTTGAAGTAGATAACCTCAGCCTGTATTACTTGGGCCGCTTCGGCGATAAGACCCATGCTGTGACGAACGTGAGCTTCTCCATGAAGCAGGGCGAAATCCTCGGCATCGCGGGCGAATCCGGATGCGGTAAGTCGACTCTCGTGTCTGGCCTTATGGGCATGTGCATCCCGCCGCTTTACCCCGAAGGCAAGAGCGACGTGCGCGTGTGGAACGGCACCAAGATGGAATCGCTCATGAACCGCAAGGTGGAAGACGTTCGTGCGAACGTCTTGGCCCAGAAGGTCTCGATGATTCCGCAGGGTGCGTTCAACGCCCTGAACCCGGTCCGCAAGATTAAGGACATCGCCGCCGACGTGATTGCCGCTCACCAGCAGCCCGGCAAGAAGCTCGACCACAAGGAAATTTACGACCGCCTCTGTGAACGTTTCGACCTGTTCGGAATGGACACGAAGCGCGTGCTCGATTCTTACCCCATCCAGCTGACCGCCGGTGAACGCCAGCGTTCCGTTATCGGTATTTCCACCCTGCTCAACCCGCAGATGGTGATTGCCGACGAACCGACTTCCGCCCTGGACGTTTCGACCCAGAAGGAAGTGATCAAGATGATTTTCGATCTTCTTGACAAGGGCATCTTCAGCACGATGATCTTCATTACCCACGAACTCCCGCTCCTGTACCACGTTGCAGACAACATTGCAATCATGTACGCCGGCGAATTCGTGGAAAAGGGCACTGCGGAACAGGTCGTGAAGGACCCGCGCCATCCGTACACGCAGGCACTCATGGGCGCCATGCTCAGTACCGAGGCAAGCCAGCGTGGCCGCCACCCGGTGGCTATTGAAGGCGCTCCCCCGAGCCTCAAGAACAAGATTGAGGGTTGCCGCTTCGCTCCGCGTTGCAGCAAGGCCAAGGACTGCCCGTTTAAGAAGAACACTCAGAATCTCCGCGTTGTCGGCGATCGTGACGTGAGGTGCGATTATGCTAAGTGATAAGCCCGTTGTTTTCTCTGCCAAGCGCATCAGCAAGGACTTTGGTGCGGGCAAGAGCCTGAAGACCGCTGTGAAGGATGTTTCCTTTGATATCTATGACGAGGAATTCATCTCCATCGTGGGTGGTTCGGGCTGCGGCAAGTCCGTGCTCGCAAAGATCATGCTCGGCCTCTACAAGCCGACGCGTGGCCAGTTCCTTTACCGCGACAAGCCCATCAAGAACCTGAGGGACCACTGGAACGAAGTCCAGTCCGTGTTCCAGGACCCGTTCGGATGCTTCAACCAGTTCTTTACTATCCGTAGCCAGCTGGAAGACGCCCTGAACATCTTGAAGGACAAACCCTCCAAGGACGAAATCCGCCGCCGTGTGGACGAAGGCCTGATGGCCGTGAACGTGATGCCTGCCGACATCGAAGGCAAGTACCCGTTCGAGCTTTCCGGTGGCCAGATGCAGCGTATGCTTTTGGCCCGTATCTTCGCGCTCCGCCCGAAGGTGCTGATTGCCGACGAAGCTACCTCCATGGTGGACGCCTGCGTGCGTGCAAACATCCTCGATTACCTCCGCAAGTTGAAAGACGAGCTGAAGATGACCGTGGTGTTCGTGACCCACGATATCGGCCTTGCGAACTACGTTAGCGACCGTATCTTCATCATGCACGAC
This sequence comes from Fibrobacter sp. UWCM, assembly GCF_900129735.1. NCBI lineage: Bacteria > Pseudomonadati > Fibrobacterota > Fibrobacteria > Fibrobacterales > Fibrobacteraceae > Fibrobacter > Fibrobacter sp. UWCM. The sequence goes on from NZ_FQWR01000017.1 coordinate 26,267, forward strand.
GGCAAGATCGTGAACCAGGGTACTCCGGCAGAAGTGCTCGACAACACGACCGAACCGCACACGCTCCGCCTGCTCGACGATATCCCGGAAGTCCACAAGACCGAATGGATCAAGAACAGCCACCGTTCTAAGAAGTAATAGACGGATGTCATCCTCGCGAAAGCGAGGATCTTGGAAAAGAAAACCCGACTCGCTTGAGCCGGGTTTCTTTTGTTTGGGGAGATGTTTTCACTTGAAAACGGGAAATGCCCTTGAAACGGTTCCGGTGCTTGGTATTTTTAGGTATATTCTGGGTATGAGTGTATACAAGAATGTATTTGGTGTGCGCGTGGCCGCTGTTGCCGCGCTTTCGTTGTCTGCAGTTTCTGCCTTCGCGGGCCCTCTCGTGAACCAGCTCGGGTATTACCCCGATGCCGAGAAGACGGTTGTGTATCCGGGTAACGACGCGAGCGGCCTCGAGGTGCGCGACATGAACGGGAAGACGGTGCTGACCCTCGACGCTCCCGATGTTTATGACTGGGACTACAGCGGCGAGGAGGTGCAGACCTTCGATATCTCTGCGGTAAAGGCTCCGGGAACCTACCGCCTGTTCCGCGCCGGCGCCTACGTGGGCAACCCGATTGCGGTCGGGAAGGGTGTCTACGGCGACCTCGTGAAGGCGGCCCTCAAGTGGTTTTACTACCAGCGTGCGAGCATGCCGCTCGAACCGCAGTACGTGGGCAAGTGGGCGCGCGCCGCGGGTCACATGGATGACAAGGTGATTGTTTACGGGAGCGATGCGGCGACGGCGAAGACGTTTGCCGAGGCGACCGGCGCGAAGAATGTGGCGAAGAACCCGAAGGCGGCCGTATTCAATTCCGCACGCGGCTGGTACGATGCGGGCGACTACGGCAAGTACATCGTGAATTCGGGCATTACCGTGTGGACCCTGCTCGAGATATACGAGAACTTCCCGAAATATGCGGATTCGCTCTCCTGGAATATCCCGCGGGAATTCGGCAAGCTCCCGCTGCTGCTGGAAGAGGTGCGCTACAACCTGGACTGGATGCTTACCATGCAAGACAAGGACGGCGGCGTGTACCACAAGGTATCTACGCTCAAGTTCTGCGGGAGCGTGCTGCCCGAGGACGATACGGCCCCGCGCTATGCGATTATCAAGAACGTGACCGCGTCGCTCGACTTTGCGGGCGTGATGGCGCAGGCGAGCGTGGTGTACCGCAAGTTCGACAAGGCGTATGCCGACAAGATGCTCAAGGCTGCAGAAAGCGCGTACGCCTGGGCGAAGAAGAACCCGAAGGCGTTCTACAAGCAACCTTCCGACGTGAACACGGGTAGCTATGCGCCCGGTAACGAGGACGGCAAGGACGAGTTCCGCTGGGCCGCTGCCGAACTTTACCGCGCGAAGGCTGTTGCGGGTGCGAAGGGCGACAAGGCTGCCGCCGGTTACCTGAAGGACCTGAAGGGCAACGCGTTTACGGCGAACGGTGCCTGGTGGGGCGACATGAACATGATTGCCGCGTTCCGCGTGGCGCTCGATTCCGCAGTATTCGACAAGGACGTGGTTGCCGCTGCGAAGAAGACCGTGATGAACGAGGCGAACAACCTGCGTGCCGTGGGCGACACGAGCGCCTACCGCCTTCCCGCATTCCCGTGGAGCTGGAACTGGGGTAGCAATAGCGCGATGGCGAACAACGGCATGGTGCTGGTACATGCCTACCTGCTGACGGGCGACAAGAGTTATCTGGATGGCGCGCAGCAGTGCCTCGACTACCTGCTGGGCAAGAACCCGATGGACATTACCTACGTGACAGGATTCGGCTACAGGAGCCCGCGCAACCCGCACCACCGCCCGAGCGAATCGGATTTTGTGGACGACCCCGTGCCGGGAATGCTCGTGGGTGGCCCGCACCTGGGTAAGCAGGACATTAACCTGGATGGCAAGGAACCCTGGAAGTGCCCGAACTATGCCGCCGCCGACAAGCCTGCGCTTGCCTACATCGATGACCGCTGCAGCTATGCGACCAACGAGGTGGCCATCAACTGGAACGCACCACTGGCGTACCTGGCCGCCGCGCTCGAGGCGATTTATAACAAGTGACACCCATTCGCTATGCTCAGGGCAGGCTCCGTGTCATCCTGAGTGAAGAGCGAAGCACGGAATCGATATATGAAACTTCGCTCTTTAGAGCGTTAGTTGAATTAGGTTCGAAGGAGCAGGAGCTATTTAGCGGGTAGAACTTAGAAGATTGTCATGCCCGACTTGACCGGGCATCTTCTATTTAGAGAAAAAAGAGGTATATTACGGGTATGAGTTCGCCTCATGCCCGTTTTTTTATTAGGGGGTGTCGATGAAGAAGATTTCTGAGATTACGCGGAATGTCATGCAGATTGCCGTGATCGGCATATTCTTGTTTGCGACGGTACCGCTCTTTGCGGCTGGCCTCGTGAAGCAGTCTATCGATACGACGGATGCGATGGCGACGCTCGAAAATTTTGACCGCGGGTTCTATACGCCGCAGGTGTTGCATTTAAAACCTTCGGGCGGCAAGCCGATTGAAAAGCCGTATGGCAAGCTGTTGCACTTGCGTGCGGAGATTTCGGAATTCAGCAGCAATGCGTGGCTCTCGATTGACACGACGGGTGGGAAGCGCGATACGGTGCGCGGCGTGAGCCAGGACTTGACCGAAGACGCCCTGAATGTTTTGCAACAGACCTTTGACAACATTCGCAACTTTGGCGGGCACGTAATCGTGCGCATCTGTTACGACCCGTGGTACAATGGTCGCAGTAACGTGACTCCGGCTCACGAGTGGGTACTGAAGCACGTGGAACAGCTCGCTCCTGTGCTCTCGAAGAATACCGACGTGATTGTAGCGCTCGAGATGGGCATGCACGGCGCCTACGGCGAGATGCATTCTGACACGAATATCACTTACGATCGCGTTGCAGAAGCGGTGAACCTGATGCTGCGAAACACTCCACCGGAATTGAAAATTCTGACCCGCACAGGAAACTATTCAGCGAAGGTCTTGGGCTTTGACAACTGGGGCGTTGACTTCCACATTGACGGCGAGAAGTTTGCGGAGATTGCGAAGGCAAAGGGCGACACCATGTACCGCGTGGGAATGTTCAACGACGGCTATTTGGGAACGCAATACGATTACGGTACCTGGGGCGCGGATTGCAAGACTTCTATCTGTCGCGAAGAAGGTGTAGCCTGGCTTGAAAAGTACAGCATCAACACGCCCTACGGCGGCGAGGCGCTCACGACGGCGAGCGGTTACCAGGTTATCAATACGCCGGAGTTTCTTGCGTACGAGGGCTTCCGTACGCATACAAGCTATTTGAATGTCCAGTGGAACAACAACCTGATTGACAGCTGGAAAAAATCGCATTTTGAAGGGAAAGATTTTGAATATGACGGCTCGAAAATAGATTCATTGACAGGTTTCAAGTACGTCAACGACCACCTGGGTTACCGCTTTGTGCTGCGCGAATCGTGGTTGAGCGATACGGTGGGCGCCGATGGAATTTTGCGTGCGAAACTGCGCATCCAGAACGTGGGCTTTGGCAACTTGACGCGGAAGATGAAGGTGTCGTTATATGTTCACGGAATGACTAATATCGGACCGCTAGATACAATCGCTGCACTCAATATCAATAAACCGCTTGAGCATGTCGATTTTATGAAGGTATATAGCCGTAAAATTGAAATCAAGGGTGCGGATACGGTGATGACGTTCGACGGAAACAACGAACTTTCTATCGAGGCGGATGTGGGCTGTTTTTCGAACTGGTCTGGAGTCCGTTTGGATGTTGAATTAAAAGTTTGCAGTGAAAAGAACCCTGAGGATTGCATCCATTTTGCAAATAAAAATCCTTACGTGGGCAATTTAGAAAGCGATGCCTATATAGGAAGTTTTCTCATGGGAGAATGCGAACGGACAGGTCTTCCCCGCGTTCTTCCGTCGAGTACTGAGCAAAAGCAAAACGCTCCCTTCGTTCAGAGGGAACGCAACAGCGTGATTGTCCGTGACGGCGAGAAGCGCTACAAGTTGAACGGCGCGAAAGTGCACTGATGTACGAGCCCCACTGAAGTTGCCCCGAGTTATACGCGCCGAAAGGCGCACGTGCACATAAATTTTTATGTGCGCGCTGGGAGGGTCTTAGGGAGGGGCCGTCGAACGAGCCCCTCCCTAGTCTTATTGAACAATTGCTTCCAGAATTAGCCCGCTGGTCAAGAGTTCCGGCAGTACGACCTGCTTGCCCTTGTCACCTTTCGGGTAAATCGCGTAGGCGGGCACGCCCGACTTTCCCATGCTGTAGAGCAGTTCGTTCACTTCGGGCGTTTCGCGGGTCCAGTCGGCCTTCATGCGCACGACTCCCGCGCTGTCCAGCTTCTGCAACAGCGCCGGGTCGCTAAGGACGGCTGCCTCGTTCGCCTTGCAGGTAAGGCACCAGTCGGCGGTCGCATCTATGAAGATGGTCCTTCCGGCCTTCGCAAATTCGGCGACGAGCTGCGGGGAGTAGCGGTACCACCCGTCTTCGAGAACCTGCTGTGCCATGCGGGCATTGAAGCGGTCGCTCAGAACTTTTTCGTATTGCGGTGCGGCGATGGCGAACCAGCCTGTGGTAAGGGCGATGGCCGCCGCGGCAAACAAGACCGCTTCGCGCCAGAACGCGACACCCGGCGGAGCGAATTTCCCGATGATGAAACTGAATACTCCGCTCACGAGGACAATGCACAGGAATAGTACTACACCCGTGTTGCCGGCCTGCTGGTTCACAATCCACAGGAGCCAAGCGACAGTCGCGAGCAGCAGCACGCCCATCGCCTTCTGGAGCTTGACCATCCACGGGCCCGGTTTCGGGAAGACCTTCAGCACGGCGGGGAAGGCGCACACCAGCAGGTAGGGGAGCGCAAGCCCGAGCCCTGCGGCAGTAAAGAACAAGAAGAGTACGGGTGTCGATGCGGTAAACGCAAACCCCATCGCTGACCCGAGGAAGGGTGCCGAGCACGGCGTGCTCAGCAGCACGAGTAGCGCTCCGGTAAAGAACGCGCCGACAAGCCCGGCCTTGTGGCCTGCGGCATCCATGCGCGTTGTGGCGCTACCCGGGAGCCAGACTTCGAACACCCCGAAGAAGCTCATCGCGAATGCGGTGAGGATGACTACCATGAAGGCGATAAACCCTGCACTCTGGAACTGCATTCCCCAGCCCGCGGCGCCGCCGCCGGCCTTGATGGCGGCTACGATTCCGGCGAGCGCCCAGAAGCTCGCGAGGATGCCTGCGGTCGTCGAAATCCCGAGGGCGACGAGCCTGCTTCGGGACTGCCCTGCCTGCTTTATAAGGCTGAACAGTTTGAGCGAAAGTACCGGCAACACGCACGGCATGAGGTTCAGGATTATACCACCGACAAACGCGAAGAACAGCAGGAGCGCCACGGCGGCGGCACCTTCCTTGCCCGCAAGGCCGCTCTGACCCGCAGAGCCGTCGTTACCCGCGGCGTTGTTTAATCCCTGCGCGTCCCCCGCGGAACCGTTTAATCTCGGCGCATCTCCCGCCCCGTTCCCTTTATCGTTTTTTTTTAAGCTGCCTGCATTCCTTCCGATGCGGATGTCCACACTCGCGGGCGCAAGGCAGATGGAGTTGTCGCATGCCTGGTAATGGAACGTGGCGTTCGTGGTGAGGGTGTCGTAGCCGTCGGCTACCGCCTTCACGGGAATCTTTATCTGGAAGTGTCCCTTGAACACGAGGTTCTCGAATTCGAGCACCTCGTTGTATTCCTTGATGGGCTCGGGCCACTTGGGCTCGCCGAATTCAATCCCGCGTGCAGCAATCTCGATGGACGAGGGTTTCAGGAATTCGTCGGCCGCGACGTTCGCGTTTACGTGCCAGTTGTCGGGAACTACGATGTCAACAGTGACTTCTGACTTGTCAGAAAGCTTGCCCGCGGAGAACGCCATCGACGCTTCCGGGGGCTCCATCGCGTTCATGTTGAACTCTTGAGCCTGCGTTTTGGTAACAGCTGTTGACAAAACCCCGAAAATGATGGCAAAAAAGCAACGGATTGATGCATAATTTTTTTTTGCCTTGAAAAAAGTATCGATATTCATAAATTTGCTGCTTTCAGTTATGGGTTTGGTCATATGGTTAATCACTTACAGGAAAAAATAGAATTTCGCGAAACGGCAGAAAAGCTCTGGAACCGGCATTCGGAAGAAATCTACACTTTATGTGAGCAAAAATGCGCTACCGCGGAGGAGGCGAGGGACCTTTTCCAGACGGTGGCGCTCAAGTTTTGCGAAAATCTGGGGCGACTCCTGGAACGGGAAGACGTCATGCCCTGGATTATCACCGTCCTAAAGAATTCGCATCTGGACGTGGCGTGGGAGCACTACCGCACAAGGACCATGTCGGCGGTACTCGAGGATTCTCCGGAATACATGCCGTTCAGCGAGGAGGACGCCGCGTTTTATTCTCGACCGGCGACGGTGGAACAGCGCATGTTCCTCTACAAGACGCTCGGATTGCTGGGCCCGCTCGAGCGGATGATTCTGGAGATGCGCTACCTCGGCGGATTTTCGATTCACGAACTGAGCTGCATCCTGGGCCTGTCCGAAAACGCCATCCGCAAAAGGCGCCTCTACGCGTTTACCAAGCTCCGCAGATTCTACACGGAAAACGACATCTTGACAAAAATTGCGGAATAAACCGAGTCTATCGCTTTTCTTGCCTGCGATAAATTCGTAATTTTGTACTGTGAAGAATTTCCTTGCAATCCTTGCCCTTGTCGGGTGCCTGTTTCCTGTTTTCGCCAACGAGGAATGGCAGGGCTTTTCGGAGCCTTTCCCCATTAGGCATGTGGTCCGCATCGGCGACGACCTGATGCTCGCTACCGATGGCGGCATGCGTCTCAAGGGCCCGCAAGTCGATGTGCTCTATACTTCCGAGAAGGGGCTGGAAACATCGGCCTTTTCTGCAGTGGCCAACGTGAAGGGTAGCCTGTTTGCCGTTTCGGAATACGGGCTTGTCGCGCGTTACGAGGGCGAACGCTGGAAAGTCGTCAACCGTTCCTACCTTTCGCGCAAGGCCCGCGTCGTTCCCGGCAAGGTCTTTTCTGCAAACAAGTACATCGCGATACTGTTCGAGGACGGGCTCGCCTTTTTCGATACGGAATCCGGCTCGTCGCTCCTCCTGGTCGACCGCGTGGGCGATGTTTCCCTCTCTATTTACCCGCCGCAGGATATTGCGGGCCGTAACGATTCCCTGTTCATCCAGACCATACACGGGACATACGCCCGCAAGATGGACTGGAGTGACCTCTCTCGGGATTTCCGCCTGGTGGATCCGTCCACCTGGGAGCATGTCGAATCCGATGTGTTCGCGAGGGATTCGAAGCACGTGATTGTCGGGGGAGTGTCCCTTACGGATACGCTCCTGTTCAAGTCCGGGGAAAGCCGCATCAACTGGATTCTCGAGGGAGCGAACTTCACGTACCTGGTCGGTTCCGATATCATACTCCGGTACGAAAACGGAGCGCTGGAAGATGTCACGAACTATTCGCTCTATAAGCTCGGGACTGTTTACGAAATCCAGGCGATTCCTGGCGGTGGCGTGTATGCCGTTACTCCCGAGGGTTTTGGCGCCATAAGCGAGGGAACTTTCTGGACCGACGCGATGCTCCTCTTTAGCGGGTTCGGGAACCATTCCGAGGCATTCAGCTACCGCATGAAGGCGCTCTCCATCTTGGACGCGGACCTGATGATGTACCATGCCTGGGGGCAGGGGATGATGATTCTTAAGGAACTGGGCCGTCTCCCTTATTACTTCCTTGCTCCCTGGAAAGAGACGTGCATGGACCAGTATGTCGAGAACTACACGGTTGCGGTCGGGACTGCCGTTGCTCCGGACAAGTCCGGGTTCCTTTCGGCGACGGCAAGGCGCGATGGCACGTACAGCCTTATCTATGTGACCAAGGAAGGCGATGTCAGTTGCGCTACCGGGATAGGCAGCTCGCACCATGTCGGGCCGCTCGTGGCAAGGCAGGAAGGTTCGGACTGGGTAGTGTACGTGTCGGCACGTGAATCCTTCGATGCGTTCTCTACCGGCGCGCTCGATGTAATCCGCTTCCCCTCGCCGTCGATGAACGGCGGGCGCATTGTCGGGGCCACGCTCAAGACGATCCAGAATATCGAGCAGAGGACTCCGGTCGATTTTGCGCTGGACGAAAAGAACAACGTGCTCTGGATGGTTTCGACGACGGATATCGGCTACATGGAACTTGACCAGGATACGATACGCAAGCCCAGCTCTACGAACGGGCTGTCGGGCGCGGAGTATTCCGCCATAGACGTTGACCCGCATGGGAATGTCTGGGTAGGCTCCACCAACCAAGGTGCGTACCGCCTAGAGCGTAAGGGTGAATCTTTTGATACTTTGTCCGTAACTCACTACACGACAAAGAACGGCCTCCTTTCGGACGGGATTCTCGACGTGGCTATAGACAAGGGCCTGGGAATGGCGTGGTTCGGTCACGAGAACGGAATTACCCGCTATAGGCGTAACGACTTGCGCGAAACAACGACGTTCATGACGGATTCCGCAGTGGCCAAGGTGAAGGCTTACCCGGTCCCGTTCCGCCCGGGGCAGCACGTGTTCCTGACCATTGACAATATTGCCGAGAATGCACGCGTGGATATCTATAACCGGGGCGGCTCGCTGATTCGCTCCTTTGTCGGTGACGAGGTCGCCGGCGGGAAGGTCGAGTGGACAGGGCAAGGGAAAAATGGCAGGTATGTCGCTCCCGGCGTGTACTACTACGTGGTCAGGACCTCGTCGAAAAAGGAGCGGGGAAAGTTCCTCGTGATTCGCTGACGGAGAATGTATGAAGTCGGTTGCATTTGATTTGTCTGTAGTTTGCGGGATGGCTCTTGTCGCATTGTGCCTGTATGCTTGCGCGGGCGAGCGTCAGGGGCTCGTGTGTTCCGAAATCCAGTACAGGCTCGATACGCAGACGTATTCCCCCGACCAGCGCGCCTATATCGAGGAGGAACTGCGGGTCTGTCGCGAGGAAGAAGCGAAGAAGCGCGGTGCCGATGCGCAGACAAGGCAGGGCATTTACGAACGCTATGCGGCGAGCGGGCAGGCGGACAGCGCTTCTGCCGATTCTGCGAGGGATAACATCTCCGTTTCGGAGGCGCTGAAGGATTCCTCGGGCCAGGAGACGGTGAGCATATACGACCGCTACAAGGCGGTGGATTCCACTGCGGACACATCCGCTGCCGATGCGGGCAGTTTCCAGTAAGGCGGTCCCGTAGATGGCACGCATCCAGACGCTAGCGGGGGAGTGGTTCGAGCCGGAACTGCCGAACCGTTTATTGAAAATCGCGGGCGATATCCGCGACGCGGGTGGCCGTGCCTTCCTGGTAGGCGGTTGGGTCCGCGATGCCCTCCTGGGCAAGGCCTGCAGGGACTACGATATCGAGGTCTACGACATGGCGCAGGATGCTCTGGTGCCGATTCTTTCGAAGTATGGCCGCACCAATTTGGTCGGGAAAGCGTTCGGGGTGATTCACCTCGCCATGAAGGGGCTGTCGCTCGATTTCTCGTTCCCGCGCACCGAGAGCAAGGTGGGTTACGGGCACCGCGGATTCGTGGTGCATACAGACGAGAAACTCAGTTTTAGGGAGGCGGCCCTCCGGCGCGACTTCACCATCAACGCGATGGGCATGGAATTGCCCGAACTCACGCTCTGCGACCCGTATGACGGCATCGGCGACCTGAAAACGCATACGCTGCGCCATGTGGGCCCGGCATTTGCGGAAGATTCCCTGCGCATATTGCGCGGGGTGCAGTTCGCGAGCCGTTTCGAGTGCACGCTCGCGCCCGAGACTGTTGAACTCTGCCGCACGCTCTCACTCGACGACCTGAGCGTGGAACGCCTGTTCGAGGAATTCAAGAAGTGGCTCCTCAAACCGGGCAGGCCTTCGCTCGGGCTCCGCGCCTTCCTGGACATAAGGCTTCATGAATACTTCCCCGAAATCCGCCCGTTCGAGGGCTCCTGGGATGCGCTGGGCGGCATTCTCGACAAGATGGCGGAACTGCGGGACTCGAATGAGGGTGGCTCCGCACCGCTTACCGATGCCCAGAAAATGGAATTCGCGTTTGCCGCGCTCCTGGCCGGCAGTGCAGGGACTTCGCTCAAGTTCCTGGAACGCATCACGAACGAGGTTCACCTGCTGAAGGTCGTGCCCCCGCTCCTGGAAACGTTCCGCACGCTTGACCCGGCTATCGTGCACGATGCCCCCGCACTTCGCCGCCTCGCCGTGAAACTCGGCGGCCTCAAGTTGCTTTGCCTGCTGGTAAAGTGCGCCCCGCGCGGGTTTTACGCCTGCGAAAGTACCGGTGGCACGGATTTTGCAACCCTGCAAAACACGGATTTTGCGGCTGCCCTGTGGGATTCCGCCGCCAAATACGGACTGCTCGAATCGGCGCCGCAGCCCTTCCTTACGGGCAAGATGCTCCTGGACCTGGGATTGAAACCCGGCAAGCAGCTGGGCGAGATTATCAAGGCGAGTTTCGAACTGCAACTCGACGGGAAGATTACGAGCGCCGAAGAGGCGGTCGCCTGGGCGCGTGGCATTATCTAGCCTACGCTATTTCCACCGGAACATGCCGGTAATGCCTGCGGGCACGGCGAACACGATCATCGGAATCTGGATGAATTCGGTCGGGATAAACGCGAGCATGCGCCGCTTGGTATGCAACTTCCACGAGGCGGTCATCAGGAACACGAAATCCACGAGGATCTTGGGTGCGATGCTGAACGCGCACCACTGCCACGGACAATCCAGGAATGCCACGCACCAGGGGCTGATGAACATCCAGATGTAGTATGTATAAATTAATGTCAGTAACAGGATGTACGCCTTGCTTTCGTAGTTCGTGCCGTTGCTGCTCCAGCGGGCGCGCTGGTTGAATAGTTGCTTCCACGTGTTGACCGGTGCGGTCTCTATGACGGCATCCTTGTCCAGGTTGTAGCAGACCTTCGTGCCCGGGATTTTCATCATCTTGTGGATGAGCATGTCGTCGTCGCCGCTCGAAAGGTTGATGAGCTCGCCGAACCCTCCTGCCGCGAAGAACAGCTCCTTCTTGTAGGCAAGGCACGTGGCCGAGGCGATAATCGGGTGCCCCATGCTGAACCCGGCCGCTTCCATCGCGGTGTACCCGAGCGTCTCCAGTTTCTGGTACAGGTGCAGCAGGGAATGGTTCCCGCTGTTCTGCTTTGGCCCCTGCACAATGCATATCCCGTCCGTGAACCGGCCCGCCATCGAGGTAATCCAGCTCTTGCGCGGTATGCAGTCGGCGTCAATCGTCAATAGCACATCGTATTTTGCAATCTTGAACGCGCTCTCGAGGGCGCGCTTCTTGGGGCTTGCGATTACGGGCAGGTCGGGCGAAAGGCTGAGCACGTGGAACTTCGGGTGCGTCGCGGCGAACTTCTCGAGAATCTCGCGGGTACGGTCCGTCGAGCGGTCGTCCACGCAGATGACTTCCCATTCGCCTACGTAGTCCTGCGCGGCGAGGGCTTCCAGTGTACGCTCGGCAAACTCTTCCTCGTTGCGCATCGGGACAACCACCGAAACGCTCGGCGTGGCCTTTGGCCCCCTGTAACGGTGTGTACGGGTAACACCTATTATGAAGAATAGGAACAGCAGCACGTAAAGTGCCGTGAGACATGCGACAATGATACCGCCCATATGGACAAAGTTAGAAAAAGAATGTGGTCATTAGTCACTAGTCATTGGTCATTGGTTCTTATAATTGTACCTATATGATTTTTTTTGCTAATAACTAACAACTAATGACTAACAACTAATTACTAAATTATAGTCCATGATTCACCCGTCCGTATTTGTGAGCCCGCAGGCAAAAGTCCACGAAACAGCCGTCATCGGCCCGTGGTGCATCGTGGATTCCGGCGTGGAAATAGGGGAGGGCGTTGTCCTGGAATCTCGCGTGCATGTGTATGGAGGCGTCTCCATCGGAAAGGATACGCACGTGTTTGACGGGGCCATCCTCGGCGCTCCCCCGCAGGATTTGAAATATGCGGGCGAACCGACTCGCGTGAGCATCGGCGAAGGCTGCACGCTGCGCGAATACGTGACGGTCAACCGCGGCACGGCTCAGGGTGGCGGCTGCACGCGTATTGCGGACAAAGTATTGATTATGGCGTATTCGCACATCGCCCACGACTGCGACATCCGCGAAGGTGTCGTCATCGCGAACGGCTGCCAGATAGGTGGCCACGTGCGCATCGGCGAGTACGCGACCCTCGGGGGCGTTACAGGAATCCAGCAGCGTAACCAGGTGGGCGCCTACGCGTTCGTGGGCGGCACGCACAAGGTGGACCGCGACGTTCCTCCCTGCACCAAGGCGTGCGGGAACCCCATCCGCTACGGCGGGCTCAACCTGCATGCGCTCCGCCTGCATCCCGATTTGTTCCCCGAGGCCCGCGTTGAAGCGCTTTCCCGCGCCTACCGCGAACTCTACCGTAGCGGTCGCCCTGTGGCCGAGATAATCGAGGAATTGAAAAAAGGCCCGGAACCTCTGTTCCAAGCCTTTTTCGACGAGCACTGGGGCGGTTCTCTCGTCCGGCCGTAACTATTCGATGGTTTGCAGCTTTTTTTTACAAGAAATCTTTGCAATAGATTCTAGAACAAATTAAAACTAGATTGCCGGGAAGGCCTTTACGGTATAGGCGTCAAAGACCTTTTTCATCTCGGGGAACCAGTCGCCTGCATCCTGGTCGTAGGCCTGGAACCCGCTCGTCTTTCCGTAGGCCCAGTAGTGCCAGCTGATGCCGTATTTCTCGGCTGCCCTGATGACGTAGTCGGCCCACTGCGCGCGGGAGGCTTCGCTCGGCGCTTCGGTTGCGCATTTCGACCCGGTACGGCCGATGGCGCCGAACTCGCCCAGGTTCATGGGCACCCCGTGCACTCCGTCCACGTCGGGGAAGTACGCGATGGCGCTATCCACGTATGCCTTGAAGTCCTTCGCAATCTTGCTCAGGTCCGATCCGGTAATTCCGGTTCCGCAGGGGTACATGGTAGCGGTGCCCTGGTGCGTGTATCCGTAGGGCTCGTAGTAGTGCCCGCTCACGATGATGTTGCCGTCGTCCTTGGGAAGGTCGAGTTTCTTGATTTCGGCGAACTTGGAGTAGCCGTTCCCCTCGAACATGATGGTCTTTGTCGGGGCCACCGCGCGGATGGCGTTGTAGGATGCCGTCATGATTTCGTTCACCGTGGAGCTCTTCTTGATATCGTGCGGTTCGTTCATGATTTCGAACACAATCATGTCGTCCGGGATGCTGTTCAGGGCGGCCGCCACCTGCGTCCACATGGTGACGAACTTCTGCAGTTCCGCCTGGAACGATTCCGGGTCGTTCTCGACGTTTGCCGCGGCGTTGTTCATGTCTTGGTGGTGGTGGAAGTTGACGATAACGGGCATGCCGAGGCTGTTCGCAAGCTGGATGTCTTCCTTGACTCCGGCGAGGCGCTGCGGGTCGATGGTGTTCGCGATGTCGACGTCGCTTTCCCAGCGTACGGGAATGCGCACGGAGTTGAATCCGGCGGCCTTCACTATCTGGAGGTCCTCGTCCTTGAGGCAGTTGCCCCACCCGCAGTCGGCGTTTGCTCCGGTACCCGTGGATTCCCACGAGTTGCCCATGTTGATGCCGCGCCCGAGCCTCTGGTTCATGGCGCGACCCTTGGAGTAGTCGACCTTCGTGCGGTTGAGCCCGCTTCCGTTGCCGTCTTCGTCGGCCTTGTTCAATCCGCTGTCGCCGGAAGAACAGCTGGCCAGGAGGAACGCTGCGGTAATGGGGGCTAGAAAATTGAAAAACTTCATGGGAAACCTTCCGGTTGCTGTTTACATGGATAATTTAGACATATTTATGGCCGAAGATTGCTTTTTTTTTAATAATTCGGTTACTTGGGTAAACGTGTGATTTTTGTCAAAAATGCGAAAATTAGCGATTTTGGGTACATTTTGCCCCGTTTGGGTACATCTGTAAACCCATTTTGTTTTTTTTCGAAAAACAACCCCCTAAAAACAAGTTATATTGTTGCCATTGAATTTGGAGATCTTGTATCTTATGAAATCACATCTGCAGACCATCATCTGGAAGTGTGCCGTGGGCTCACTCCTTCTTGCGTCTTTCTCCTTTGCTTCTTTCAGCGATTACAGGGATAGGGACAATTCCCGCTTCGTCACGCGCGAGGCCAAACCCTTCCGTCCGGACAAGGACGTGGTAAGCGTCGTTATGCGCGAAGCCATTCCCCGTGGCGGTGGATACACCTACCAGTACCCGCGCGAGAACCCCGAACCGATTCTCACCGACAAGTACGCCATGGAAGGCGCTCTTTCCATGGAAATCGAGCTTATCGCGAGCGACTACTCCGGCGTGGCCATCTGTATCGCCGGTTCCGTGGACCTGACCCCGTACTTGGAAGAAGGTGTCCTCGAGTTCTGGATCAAGGGCGACAAGGGTGGCGAAAACGCACTGTTCGTGCTCGTCGATGACGGCGTGAAGAGCAACGGCGAATCCCTGCAGGTGAAGCTCCGCTCCAAGAGCCTTGGTGAAATTACCACGGAATGGAAGCATTTCAGCATCCCGCTCAAGCTGTTCGGCATGACGGGTGTGTACTGGGATGCGAAGAACACGCGTGAAGTCATGCTCCCGTTCGCCTGGTCGAACTTCAAGGGTTTCCGTCTTGAAGTCCGCAAGGACGAGAACGAGGCCTTCAAGGTCTGGATTGACGATATCGTAATCAAGAAGCAGGGCAAGGCCTACGAAGGCCCGTCCAACTACCCGTTCCGCAACGCAATTTAAGAGGTCCCCATGCGCAAATTACCGTTACTCTTTACGACTTTGCTTTGCACTTCCCTTGCCTTTGCCCAGGAGGAGGAATCCCCCGAGGCAAGCGCACCTGAAACTGAGGCCGTGGAAGAATCCGCCCCTGCCGAAGAGGCCGCTCCTGTAGAGGAAGCCGCCGCTGAGGAATCTGCCCCTGCCGAAGAAGCCGCTCCCGCCGAGGAGGCCCCTGTAGAGGAGGCCGCCGCCGAGGAACCCGCTGCCGAAGAGACTGCTGCAGCCGAACCGGCACCCGAGGAAGCCCCCAAGAAGGAATTTGCATCTGCCGCTCCGGTGGCCGGTCCTTCTCCCGTGGTCGGCGCTCCGGCGACGCTTTCTGCCGACGAGCAGATGAACACCATCGAGAACAACCTGGATGGCATCGCCGAGAACCTCGAATCCACTATGATGGGCAAGGATGACGCGCCCCTCGCGGTTTCGGGCTTCATGGCCTTCCGCCTCAAGAACTTCAGCTATCCCGACGCTCCGGCCCTCCTTGCCTCCGACAAGGCGCGCCTCGCTGTCGACGCTATCTTCAAGGCGAACGTCGTTGCCATGCCGAACTCCTACATGACCCTCTGGACGAACTTCACCTTCCCGTTCGACCTCTCGGGCCTGTTCAGCAACAACCTGGGTTCCCAGCCGACCGCCGTGCCCACCTCTAACGAGCGCGTGCTGTTCGACCACTCCACCGACTACTACTCCTCCACTGTCGATGAAGAAATGAACTTCGGTATCGACATCCGCGCGGGCGTCTTTGGCGCCTACGTTACGGCGGGTGGCGTTATCTGGGCGAACTCTTCTCCCCTTACCATGTGGGAACGCGAAACCATGCCGCGCTTCGCCTGGGTGTACGAAACCTTCGAAGACGAAAAGACTGTGAGCACCTACTACAAGGAAAAGGTCTTCAAGCCGGTGAAGGAAGGCGGCCGCGCCTTCTGGACCAACCGCTCCTTCGGTGGCGTGTTCGTGAGCGCCTACCAGCTGCCCTTCGACATGACCGCCCAGGCGATGGTGTCGCAGCCTGCCGATATGGACGTGGGTACCCGCGACGGTCTGCGTATGTACGGTGGCCAGCCGGGCGAACTTGAAATGTCCGGTGACTACGACCTGCGCGGTGCCGTGTACCATGGCCGCCTTGCCAAGAACAAGATTGCGGACAACCTCTCGGTCGGCCTCAACTACATGGGCGTCGTGTTCGACGAGGCCGTTATCTACGAGCCTGAATTCTACGGCCAGTACAACGCCCTGAGCGTCGACCCGTACGTTATGAATACGCACGTTGCCTCCATTGACTTCAAGGGCAACATCACTCCGAAGTTCTACTTGATGGCCGATGTGGCCTTGAGCATGACCGACTCGCTCAAGTTCTACAAGGCTACCGGCGCAAAGGATATTTCCGGCTACGAGAAGGGCTCCTACGATACCGAATGGAGCACCCCGCAGGTCGGTGTGTACGTGAAGGCCCAGAGCAAGTACCTCGAAGGCTGGCCGATGACCCTCGAGGCCATCTTCCTCCCGAAGGACTTCTACTCTCCGTTCTCCATGAGCAACCCCTCCCGCTTCCTCGCCTGGCGCAAGGATGAATTCGCCCTCAACTCCGGTTCTATGCGCTATGCTCCTAACATGGCGGGTATCAACCTGAAGATCGAACCCGAATTCAACCGCGGTCACCTGGACATCCAGTACGGCCTGCACAGCCAGATCGAAGACGGCGACGACGTGCTCCTCTTCAACTACCGCCTGAACGGCCGTAACCTCTGGGAATCCACGAACTCTTGGACCAAGCACAAGCCGCTCTTCTGGGCTGACTCCGGTAACGCGGGCGCCCGCGCCAACGGCTATATCGAACGTGCCGGTGTGCTCACTCCGGGTGTCGGCGTCAAGATGACCCGTCAGCAGGGTGGCCTCCGCGGCGGTACCTGGGAAATGTGGGAAACCTTCGTCGCCTACGAAGACGCGAAGCAGATTCAGGATACGGTTATCCCGAGCCACACCAAGTGGTCCAGCTACCTCTCCCTCGCGGGCGGTTACGATATCGGCCACTGGTTCGGTACCGAAAAGAACATCGTGATGAGCGGCTACGCCTCCATCTCCGGTGTCTCGAAGACGATTGCCCCGCTTGCCTACAGCGAATCCCAGAGCGACATGCTCCTGTGGAGCTTCTACGGCCAGCTTGAACCGGCTATCGCCCTCACGCCGACCTTCCACCTCGTGGGTATCCTCGGCCTCGAAACGTTCCGTTCTGAATACGGCTACATCATCGACTACGCGACGAACACCATCGCGAAGACGAAGCCCTACTTCAACGACGTCTCTACGATGTACTTCCGCAAGGCCCCGATTAACTACCTCGAAACGGCCCTCGGTCTCGGTTTCGACTGGAACTTTGCTGATCGTGCCGGTATCCACTTCCGTTACAAGTGGGCTACACACTCCGACGAGACGGAACCTGATAATGACTGGACCGGTCATTACATTACCGCCGAAACTAAAGTATGGTTCTAATGGAGGCGCGATAAGAGTATGAATTTCAATAAAAGTGCTTCAAAAATGATTACTAGAACTTTGACAGCCCTTGCGCTTTCGACCGGAGTCGCTGCCGCATCCGTGGCCGACAACCAGGAAATGCTCGCAAGCAAGGTGGATTCCGCCAATGCCCATCGCGGGCTCGAAGTGACCGGTGCCGTTCGCGGTGTCGCGCAGGCATCTTACTTCAATACCGACCAGGATACGTACGGCAAGAACATCATGCCCGATACCGAAAGGGACGAGTTCGTGAATGCCGACTTCAACTTCGGCTTCCGCCCCTGGGAAAGCGTCCGTGCGAATGCGATGCTGCGCCTTTACGCGGGCATGCAGGACTACTTCGCTTCTGCGGCAAAGATTATCGAGGTGCCCTGGCTCAATGTCGAAGGCCAGATTGGCAACAACTTCTACTGGGTCGTGGGTGACTTCCGCCAGCAGTACTCTCCGCTTACGTTGTTCGCCCCGGATGTGGACATCATGTACGAACCCCAGGTGTTCGCCCGCAAGCGCCACATGGCCGAAAAGCAGCAACTGCTCGAGGGCAACCAGCGTAACCTCCAGGGTGTGAACCTGCAGTTCCGCGCCGACCTGAACGATATCTTCGGCCAGGTGCGTGTGGAAGGCCTCTTCGCCCGCGTGAACCGTGCGCAGATGCTCGACCTTTCCGGTGCGGAAGGCAACATCCTCCCGAATGACTCGGTGCCGGGTGCTACGCAGGCCGCCAACACCGACAAGTTCCTCTTGGCAGGTAACCTGGAACTCCTCCCGCTGAAGAAGAACGCCTACTTGGGCGGTACCATGATGTACATCTTCGACAACGAGGATTCCTACACGTACACCTACCGCTACTTCGACCCCGACCAGGACGGCCAGCTTACGACCGACCCGACGAAGGATCTCCTTATCTCTGATATCAACCCGTTCGAGCTTGACCCGCAGAAGACACTTATCCTCGCGGGCCGCGTGGGTGGCGACGTTGCCGGCATGATGAACAACAAGAACCTCATCTTGGACGCTACGGCAGAATTCGCCATGTCGATGGACGACAACTACAAGAGAGAACTGAGCTTTGTCTACACGACGGCCGACGATCCGGCGGCTCTCGGAATTGACATGGACGCTGACGGCGTTCTCGAATACATCGTGGTTGACGAGACGGGCAATGCGGTAGTCAAGAATGTTTCCGAGAAGGAAACCAAGAGCGGCGTGGCCCTCAACGCCACCCTCAATGCCGGTTACAAGACCGACTCCTGGGGCGTGCGCCTGGTGGGCGATGTGGTGTTCAACGACAGCCTCTGGTTCAACAACCTTGCCCAGTCGCCCAAGTTCTTCGCGCAGCGCGTGCAGAACTCTGACTACGACGGCGAGACTGTGAAGTACAGCGTGAACTCCCCGCTCTACACCACGTTCGACGCTCTCTACAACTTTGCGCCGAAGTTCTCCCCGGTTGCCCGTTCCCTCAAGACGGACGACAACGCGTTCAAGAACAAGGGCCAGTCCGACAGCTACAACATCGCCCCGTACAACAAGAACTC
The DNA here is from genome assembly GCF_900129735.1 of Fibrobacter sp. UWCM. Taxonomy (NCBI): domain Bacteria; kingdom Pseudomonadati; phylum Fibrobacterota; class Fibrobacteria; order Fibrobacterales; family Fibrobacteraceae; genus Fibrobacter; species Fibrobacter sp. UWCM. The sequence continues at coordinate 45,248 of NZ_FQWR01000017.1, forward strand.
CTGGACGGGTAACGTTTACTCGAAGGCCCAGATCGCCCTCCTGAATGCGATGGCCGACCCTGCAATCCAGATGGTGCTCCCGAACGGCAAGGCGACCGCCAACCGTGAAGGTGGCCGTGCAACCGTGATTGCCAACGCAGGTGACTGGCTCGAAGCCCAGGGCCTGTTCGGCATCTACACGCAGGTGTCCCCGCTCTTCGGGTTTACCGATGTTTCTTATACGGAATACGGTGGCGGCCTGAAGGTGGACGTGTTCAAGGTTCTCGGTTTCTCGAAGCCGCTCGAAATCTCGGGCTCCTTCAAGCATACCGAACGTACGATGGATTTCGACCCGACGGTCGGCCGCATGGACCTCTCCGCCGATGGCATTACGCCCGCCGTGCTTGACGGCACTGCCGAAATGAAGACGGACTTCATCAACGCCGGCATCTACGTGCAGTACCTGCCGCGCCTGGGCATTACCGCCGGCTTCCAGATGATCAACATGGAACTGAACGATGGCCAGCAGAAACAGTCCCAGGTTGAATACGCTCCTATCGCTATGACGGCCCCGATGGTCAAGGGCAAGCAGATGCAGTGGATGGTCGGTCTCGACTACACGCTCGACAAGAACGCATGGCTCTCCCTGAATTTCGGTATGGTTACGGTTGAGAATACCTACAATACCGCCCTCGGTGACCCGGATGCTGCTGTGAACCTGCCTGTTTATGCGGAGAACGTGAAGGGGGATGCCGGTTGGCCGACCGAGTTCACCAGCAAGTTCTCACAAACTATTGTTGAAGCCTCCATTAACGTGGAATTTTAATGGGAGGAATGAAAAATGATGAATACTAAAAAGACCTCGATCATTTTTGCATCTGCCTTGATGTTCTCTGCGGTCGCCGCATTCGCTGAAGGCGATGCCGCGGTTGCCGAAAAGCAGACGTCCCTCTTGCAGAAGCTGGATTCTCTGAACCAGTCCATTCTCGGACTCCGCTTGGGCGGAACCGCCAAGGCGGGGGCTCTCACTTCCATGGCTTCTTCTGACCAGTTCCTCGACCAGTCCGCGACTCAGGAAAACCAGGGCTATACCGACGTGAACCTCAGGTTCCTCGCCCAGCCTTCTTCCGAGACCCGCCTCGACGTGCAGCTCCGCCTGCACAAGGATTGGCAGAGCGGCGTTGACGAAAACAACAATCCTGCGATTGGCCACTGGTTCAGCTACGATGGCAATATCCTGAACAACCACGTGGATTTCAACTTGGGCTACATGCGTGTTGCGTACTCCCCGCTCACCATCTTCACCCCGCAGATGGAAATCCTCCAGGAACCCGAAATCTTCGCGCAGAACCGCGTGGAGGCTCTTGCGGCACGTAACCTCGATACTACGTCTCGCCGCCTGATGCAGGGCCTGAACGCCGCCTACCATAGCGGTGCCGTGGGTTCCATCGACAACATCTACGCGCAGGTGACCGGTTCCCGTATGCGCAACACCGCAAAGAAGAACGACCAGGTGTTTTTCGACTTCGACTGGTCTGACCGCTATGCCTACGGTCTCCGTGGCGGTGTTGAACTGTTCGGCGCGAATGTCGGTGCGAACTACGTGAGCGTGTTTGACCGCCGTCTTTCCACGCGTTCCCGCGAAATGGAACTGAACGATACGATCATGTACGACGACAACCACGTGCTTTCGTTCCAGCTGGGCTTCGATTCCAAGAAGATGCTTGCGTCTCTGCCGATTACCTTCGGGATTAACGGCGAATACGCAATGTCCTGGTGGGATATCGATGCCGAGACCATGTCGCCGAGCCCCAAGTTCGGCACCAAGATTACGGAAGCTCCGTACGGCGACCTGATGGACTCCGTCATCTACGTGGCGACGATCGTGGATGCGATCAACAACGAGCGCGGTACGGTTGATGTCATGGACGAGAAGGGTTCCGCCTTCTACGCAGAACTCTTCGCGAAGGGTGACTTCTCCGGCATCGGCTTCAACCTGAATGCCTCTTACCTCCAGAACGACGAAAAGTTCTGGTCCGAACTCGCCTCCACGCCCAACTACACGAACAACGGCGTAATCTTCAATGCAAACGCGCTGTACGGCGATGTCGACCAGGCTCTCGTATCGAGCTTCGCCTCGGGTAACCTCGAGAACCTCTACTTCATGGTCTACAATACCGACCTCCTGACGGCTTCGACCCTCATGAGTTCGGGAACGGCTACCGTGCTTTCGGGCAACTCCGTTTCGGAAAACATGTACTGGCGCCTCTACAACAACTTCAAGCTCGCGCACTTCTACCGCAACGGTTACGACGCGAACACCATGAAGAAGATGGAAGTGGCCCAGGCTCTCCTCATGATGGACCCGTCCGTGAATCTCGCGATGCCGCTTGGCCGTGCAACTCCTAACCGCAAGGGCTTCGCGGTATCTCTCGATGCCGACTGGAACGACGCTATCACTCTGAACGGCCGCTTCTCGCAGTACAGCGAAGTGGAAGGCGACAACAAGTTCACGACCATCGGCGCAGGCCTCGGCGTGAACGTGGGCCGTCTCGTTCCTTCGCTCGCCCGCAAGCTCGAGGTTCAGGGCTCCTTCGAGAAGACTACCGAGGATTCCTACTTCAAGCGCTCCGCCCAGAGAATCGTTGCCGGCCTTACCGCCGATATCTGGGGCCCGGTTGCCTTGCAGGCAGGCGTGCAGATGCTTAACAAGAAGTTCGAAGGCGACGGGTTCGGCGTCGGCGTGACCGGCCTTCCGGTCGGGATGTCCTTCGTGCAGGCAGTCGACGAGATGCTCCTGCTCGCGGGCCCCAAGGTCCGCATCGCTCCCGAATCCTACATTACCGTCCGTTACGGCATGCTCAAGAACAGCGTCGACTACCAGACGATCAATGCCGTTGGCGAATTCGAGAAGAAAGAACTTTCTATCGACAAGAACCTTATCACCGCCGAAGTTACGGTCAATTTCTAGTGAGGTCGTAGATGAAGAATGTGAAGATTTCTCTTTTAGCAGCCGGCGCCACCCTGGTGCTCCTGGCTTGCTCCTCCTTGGAAGTGGATAACCCGATCGAGGAAAACTTCCCGAAGGATTGGTCGGCTGCCGAGTATATCAAGGTGAACCCGGATTTGCGTAGCCTGCAGCTCAAGGATCAGGTGCTCATCATGAACACCCTTTCGGGTGCCGAAAACGACGATGCTGCCTTCCTCGCGGATACGCCGACGGTGGAATTGCTTGCAACGAACTATATGGGATTTACCAAGACGGACTTCTGGACCGACAAGAACAAGATGAAGGTTGTCAGGGCGTACAACATCTATGGTGTCGACAACGAAGCCGCCATCTTTGATACGCTTACGCTCGATACGGCCGCCATCGAAAGGCAGTACGTTGTTTATGGTGTCATTGGTGGCCGTCCGTACCGCACTTGCGCCACGACGGATGCAAACCTCGTGAAGAAGGGTGAATGCCAGCAGGACGAAAATTCCGCAATTGGTTATTCCAAGCACGTGTACTGCGCAAGCGAAGGCGTGACCTACTGCATGGATTGCGACCCGGTCGAGGATGATTGTCCCGAAGCGATTGTCGACGAGCCCGAAAGCTCGAGCTCCGCCGCCAAGCCGGAATCCTCCGATGCCGCAGGTGACGAATCCAGTTCGAGCGAAGGTGGCGAACCCGCTGCCGATAGCTCCAGCAGCGAAGGAGGTGAACCCGTTGCCGATAGTTCCAGCAGCGAAGAAGCCTCCGCAGAAAGTTCAAGTTCAGCTGAATAAAGGTGGGAAATATCATGAATCTCAAGCTTATTGTAACGACAGTCGCGGTTGCTTGCGTGGCAATGTCCCAGGCCGCAGCCGACAAGGTGATTGGCTATTTCCCGTACTGGAGCCAGTATTCCCAGTTCTACCCGAAGGATATCCGCTACAACACGGTTACCCACGTTCACTACTCGTCCCTTACTCCGGGTGAAGACGGCTCGCTAGCCTTCCCCGACGAGAACGATGCCCCCAACTACGATTCGCTCGCTGTCATGTGCGCGGCGAACAACGTGAACCTCGTGGTCTCTGTGGGCGGCATGGAAGCCGAGGGCGCCCTGAAGGCTATCGCCGGTTCCGACGAACTGCTCTCCACCTTCGTTTCGAACGTGAAGGAATGGGTCGGTAGCCACAATGCAAAGGGTGTGGAACTCGACTGGCAGAATCTCACGGCAGAAGATGCCGAAGGGTATGCCAAGATGGTGAACGCCCTCGTGGATGCCTTCTCCGGCTCTATCGTGGCTTCTACCATGTACCCCTACGTGGCGATGGAACCCTATACCGCCGAAGTGATGAACAAGTTGAGCTACATCAACGTGTTCATGCCCGACCAGATGAACGAGGACAACTCCTCGCTCGTTCCGAACCAGGGCGGAAAGTTCATTGCAGAGACGCTCGAGAAGGCCGCCGGCGCGGGCATCCAGAAGGATCTCCTGAACCCGGTCGTGTACTTCTATGGAAAGTCCTTCCTCGGTGCGACAGGCTTCGGTTCTTCGCACAACGGTACGGGTAGCGGTAACGAAGGTTACCTGCCGTACAAGGAACTCATGGGCAAGTTCGATACTCCGGACTACAAGGTTTCTTACGATTCCGACTCCCAGTCCGAAATTGCCGTGAGCAAGGAAGAAGCCATCGTGTTCATGGGCATTCCTTCCGTGAAGGCGGTTGCCGAGAACGTGAAGAACAATGGCTACGCCGGCGTGGCCGTTTACGACCTCTCGCAGGACCACCACGAACCCATCGTTTCCATCCTGGTGACGATTGGCCTGGAACTTCGCCCGGACGTGAACTACAAGCCCGCGAAGAAGAAGTAATTCTCGCAATCAGAATGTTTTAAGAGGCTCCCTTTTCAGGGAGCCTTCTTTTTTTATGTATTTTGCATGGGGGAATGGTATTTTCGCCTATGTGATGGCATGTATAGTGCTTGCTAAGTTTCTTGTCATGTCCGCGTAGGCGGACATCTATCAATATTATAAAGAATAATCGAACAAATTATCCCAGTTAGGGTTGCTTCTGTTTATTAGATTTTCTTTCCATTCACGGTTCCAATGTTTTAGTTGTTTTTCTCGGGCGATAGCATCGTTTATTGATTGAAATTGCTCGAAATAGACAAGTCTATCGACGTTGTATTTTACGGTAAAGGAATTGGGATCTAATTTGGATTTATGCTCGCATATTCTTCTTTTTAAATCATTTGTTCTGTTCATGGGCTGTAATCTATAAAATCATAGAGATAATAACCAGAAGATTATCCATTCTTTTTAATGCCTAGATAGACTCTCGCCTTCGCGAGAGTGACGTATGTGGGCTATTAACCCGTCCCGTATTTTATGGAAAAGGGCATGTGGATTCGACAGAGATGCTCGTTCTCATATGCAAAAAATCCCCGGGCGTGTTGCCCGGGGATTAAATGCCTTAGCGTAAGGGAATCCGGCTTACTTCTTTTCGAGGATGAAGCTCTGGATGCTGCTTCCCTGCTTTACGCGGACGATGTACTTGCCCGTGCTGATGCCTGCAACCGGAATCCAGTTGTGGCCCGCAGCGAGGTTCACCTGCATGCTCTTTGCCACCTGGCCGAGGCTAGTAATCACCTCGACGGAGGCGCTTCCGCTACGGGTCGCCTTGAGGACCATGCCGCCGTTGACGAACTGCGCGGAGAACTTGCCCGCTGCCTTCGCGACGAACGGTATAGGCACGTTGCCCTTGCTTGCCGCAGTGGCGCTGTCGCCCACGATGATGGTAATCGAGAGCTCGGTTGCGGCGCGTTCCGCGGTTTCGGGAGCGGTTGCCGTCACCGTCACGATGGCGTCTTCGTTACCCGCGATGAGGTAGCCCGGAGCACCGGGGATATATTCAATGTAGGGCGAGGCAGCCTGGCCATCGAAGGTGTAGGTGATGGCGGCCTTGCCGTAGGTGGTTTCGGTGGGGAAGGTAACTGCCGTGGTGGAGCCCTTCGCAACCTTCATGTTCTTGAAGTCGCCGCCAACCTTGTCGCCGGTCTTGGTGAACTGAATGGTAATGGTGTCGTTCATGGCGATGTAGCCCGTGACGGCGGGTGCCGTAGCCACGATCTTGGCTTCACCGATGGTGCCCGTGAATTCGAACATGTTCACCTGCGAGTTCTTGAGGCTGCCGTAGCACTTCTTGCCGGTGCAGGTGGCCTTGTTGACCTTCACGATGCTTTCGTTCAGGGACTTGAGGGTGTAGGTGGCGCCCTGGTCGGTCTTGCCGGTGGCGTTCACGACGACTTCCTGCTTGCCGTCGCCATCCATATCGTCCATGGTGTGGCTCTTGGTGCAGGAACCGCTGATGTAGCAGTTGAAGTCCTCGAAGCCGGCGATAGTCTGCTTGGGTTCTTCGGTCACGGTGACGACCGACTGGGAACCGTCATTGCCGGTCATGATGACAAAGCCCGGACCGACAATCGCGCCGGCGTTCGTTACGACGGCTTCGTTGCTAGAAGTATAGGTGCAGCCCGACTTCAGCGAGCTTGCAATGCTACCTGCGCTTTCCTTGACGGTAGTTGCAGTGAAGGAGCAGCTGCCGCTCTTGAGTGTCGCTGCGAATTGGCTAGCCCAGTCGGTAGCGTTCTTGGTGAGGTAGTTCTTCACGAAGGTGCCGGAATTGGTGTAGCTTGCAGCGGAGAGGGCCGCCTGCGTAATGAGCGGCTTGTCGCCTGCGAACATGGCGGAACCTTCTTCGGACTGGTTGCCGACCGTGGTCACCTTCTGGCGCAAACTCCAGTTGCAGTTGCTAATCTTGTTCTGTTCCATGAAGTCGGTCCAGCTGGAAGACGCGCTCGTGTTGGCATCGCCCTTACCGTCGGCGGTTGTGGTACCCCATTCGGTAATGAACACGGCGTTGTTGCTCCTGCAGCTATTGATGTTGCCGCTGAATTGACCCACGGAGTGCGTGCCTGCGTAGAAGTGGAACACGTAGCCGACGTTCTTTTGGTTTACGGTACCGCAGGACCCATTTGGCATCTGGGACCAGTTCGGGGTACCTACGAGGGCGAGGTTGTTGTTGCCTGTGCCACGGATGCCGCTGATGACGTCGTTCGCATAGCTTGCGATAGCGCCTGAGCCTTGGTTGACAGGCTCGTTGAACACTTCCCAGATGATGTTCGGGACGTTATTGTATTTTTGGGCCATTTCCTTAAAGAACGAAGCGGCCTGGCTTTTTTCGCTGTCGGCGCGGTGGCTGTGCCAGTCGATGATGATATAGATGTCGTTCTCGATAGCGGCTTCGACCATTTGGTCGATCTTGCTCTTCTGCGTGTCCCCTGCCTTCATGTAGGAATAGTTGTCGTCAAGCTTGTTGCTTGTGCCGCCATCGCTATCGTAGTACTGGACACCCATGGCGTAGCGGAACACGTCGATTTTCAGATTGTTGACGGCCCACTTGATGACTTCCTTGTTGTAGTACTGGATGCCGGTAGCATCGGACCAGAACATGCTCATGCCGCGGAGCATGGCTTCTTTGCCGCTCTTCTGGCCGACGATTTTGTTGCCGCTGGTTCCCAGGACGCCATGCACCTGCACGGGACCTATGCGGAGGGGTTTTGCGTTTGCGGCTGCTGCGTTGGCTTCTACCGCCCCGAGGAGGATAGCGCCTGCTGCAATCGCCTTGACAGTTTTACTGAACATCGTCATAAAAGACTCCTTTTGCATCAAAGATAAATTATATGTCTTTATTTTTGATGTAAAATGTCGTTTTCCTTGTTTACTTTCGTGTCCTAAACACTACACCCGTTTCCCGCCTTAAAAATATTTAATAGAACCACAATTACTAGTAAAATTCTTTTTACAGTGACGCAGGTCGCACCAAAGTCGGACCGCGTATGCCGGTTCGGGGTAGTTAGTTCCTATTTTCTACGATTGTGGGCAAAAGTGTGACGAAATGAACTCATTTTCGGAAAATGCTTATTTTTTGATTTTTGTTCTTGCACATTCAAAAAAAAAAGATATATTTGCGTTAAACCTTGCTCCCTTCGGGGGGCGTTCACAAAAAAAAAGAGAGAGATACTATGAACAAGAAAATGACACTCGCAGCCGTTGCTGGCGCAGCCGCTATGGCTTTCGCTCAGGGCGCAGTTTCTTCTACCTTCCTCTGGGACGGCACCACCGATACCGAAGGTAAGGTTGAAACCGGTTCCGACGAAGAAACGTCCGGCTACTGGTACGATTACAACGACGCGAACGATGGCGGTGCTTCTGCCTTTACGTTCCCGGCCGACGTCGAAGCCAACGCTTACGACAACTTCTACGGCCCGCTCGTTGAAGCCTACGGTGGCATCAAGGCCACCATCACCCTCGGCGCTGGTTACGACTATCCGTATGCCGGTATCGGCTTCAACATCTGGAGCGAAGGCCAGGAAGGTGTTGACATTACCGCTTGGGGCGGCATTTGCCTTTCCTACCAGTCCACGCTCGGTTTCGGCATCGAACTCGGTGTTGAAGACGAAGCTACCGTGACTGAATACAACAACTACAAGGCCACTGTCGCTAAGGCTGCTACCATTACCGCTTCCGACTTCCCGTGGAGCAAGTTCAGGCAGGGCACCGGCTGGGGCACGATTGTTGACCAGGCTACCGTCCTCGCCAAGACTGCTGCTATCAAGCTGAAGTTCGAAGGCACTGCCGGTACCTCTGGCGACTTCCTCATCCAGAAGGTCGGTTCTAACGGCATGTGCTCCACCAGTCCGATCAGCGTCAAGTCTATCGCCGCTGCCGGTTCTGCCAAGGCCATGCTCTCTGGTCGCACCCTCTCCTTCTCTGGCATCTCTTCCGCCAAGGCTGAAGTGATCAACCTCCAGGGCCAGGTTGTGAAGTCTGCTACCGTCAGCTCCGCTATGGACCTCTCTAGCCTCGACGCCGGTGTCTACATGCTCCGCGTTGCTGGCAAGAACGTCAAGCTCTCTCAGAAGATCGTTCTCGAATAATCTCCTGAATTGAATGTCTAAGGGAACCCCGGATGCGAGTCCGGGGTTTCCTGTTTTTTAATGCTTGCAAAAGATTATTTTTAAGTTATCTGTATTCCAAGTTGGAATAATTTGTATGCTCTTTTACAGGGCCTTGCTTGACCGGAGTCACAAACGGTGCGCTTTTTTTTACGGGGGTGCACATTTTTTTTACTCGTGCGAGAATTTTTGTATAGATTAAAGGGGTACAAGCACGTGGGTAATCACAAGGAGGTTATTATGAACAAGGTAAAAACATTTGCAGCCGTTGCTGGCGCTGCCGCTATGGCTTTTGCTCAGGGCGCAGTCTCTCCGACCTTCCTCTGGGACGGCACCACCGATACCGAAGGTAAGGTCGAAACCGGTTCCGACGAAGAAACGTCCGGCTACTGGTACGATTACAACGACGCGAACGATGGCGGTTCTTCTGCCTTTACGTTCCCGGCCGACGTCGAACCCAACGCTTACGACAACTTCTACGGCCCGCTCGTCGAAGCCTACGGCGGCATCAAGGCCACCGTCACCCTCGGCGCTGGCTACGACTATCCGTATGCCGGTATCGGCTTCAACATCTGGAGCGAAGGCCAGGAAGGTGTTGACATTACCGCTTGGGGAGGCATCTGCCTTGCGTACCAGTCTACGATTGGTTTCGGCATCGAACTCGGTGTTGAAGACGAAGCTACCGTGACTAAATACAACAACTACAAGGCTACCGTTGCCAAGGCTGCCACTATAACTGTTTCCGACTTCCCGTGGAGCAAGTTCAAGCAGGGCACCGGCTGGGGCACGATTGTTGACCAGGCTACCGTGCTTGCGAAGACTGCTGCTATCAAGCTGAAGTTCGAAGGCACCGCCGGTACCTCTGGCGACTTCCTCATCCAGAAGGTCGGTTCTAACGGCATGTGCTCTTGCTGCTCCGGCATCAAGGCTATCGCCGCTGCCGGTTCTGCCAAGGCCATGCTCTCTGGCCGCACCGTCTCGTTCTCGGGCATCTCTTCTGCCAAGGCCGAAGTGATTAACCTGCAGGGCCAGGTGGTGAAGAGCGCGACCGTGGGCAGCACGCTGGACCTCACCGGCCTTGATGCGGGCGTGTACATGCTCCGCGTTGCAGGCAGGAACGTCAAGTTCGCCCAGAAGATTATCCTCGAATAGTCTTTTGTGTAGAATCTCTAAAGGCCTCGGATGAAAGTCCGGGGCCTTTCGTTTCAGCAATAAGTGATAAGATTCACAAAAGCGGCCTGCAGTGCTGGCATCGGGCTGTTTTTTTGTTTATTTTGTAGATAAAATGCAAATTCTAAAGTATATTATAGGCAAAACAGAGAGGTTTTTTGAATGAAACGCAATTGGTTCTTGCCGGCGCTCGCTGTTAGCGCCGCTATGATGTTTTCGGCCTGTGGCGACGATTCTTCTACGTCGTCGACGCCGGTTGTGACTCCGGGTACCCCGTCCACCCCGTCGACTCCTACGCCTGATCCTGGTACGACGCCCACCACGCCTACCACGCAGACCTACGGTATTTTGCCCACGACCGCGAATCCTGCGGCTTCGCTCACCTGGTACGCCTCGTGGAAGGGCACCTACTACAAGTCCTATATCGAGGAAGCGGCTGCATACCCGATACTTGCACAGGACTGGGGCGTGGTATTCGGTGCCTATACGGCTGCGGGAATGTTCCCTGCCCGAATCATCTGGGATACGAGTAGCGACTCCTACTGCGTGATTGACGAATGCACCAACAGCTACAAGAAGCGTGGCTGCACCGTTTCGGAAGGTATCGGCTACGGCATGCTCATTACGCTGTTCGCGGGTGACCTTGATGCGTTCAATTCCCTGTGGTACTACAGCAAGGGCTACCGTGATTACCAGGGAGGCCCGCAGCTGACCCCGTGGAAGACGGGTACGTTCTCGTACGAATCCCTCGGCGCTCCGGCGAATTCCTCCTCGGCGACGGATGCCGACCTGGATATTGCAACTGCGCTTATCATTGCGTACTACCAGACGGGCCTGGCTCCGTACCTGGAAGATGCTCTTGCCATCGCGAACTCTATCTGGACCGAAGAAATCAGCCCGTCGCTCATGATTTATTCCGGCAACATGGCGACCTGGAAGACCGCGGACCCGATTTTCAACCTGAGCTACTTCTCTCCGGTTGCCATCAGGCTCTTTGCCCAGGTGGACAAGAACCACGACTGGACCGGCGTGCTCAACACGATGTACGACTACATGCTGAGAGTGCAGGCGGCGGGCACGGGCGTGTTCCCCGACTGGACGAATACGGCGGGTGTCGCTGTGAACCCGAAGAACGGCAGTGCCGACAAGACCTACTGGATGTTCTACCACGAATCCGTGCGCATTCCGTGGCGTATTGCGTGGGACTACTACTGGACGCAGGATCCGCGTGCCCAGCAGGTGCTGAACACCCTGAACACCTTCATCTCGACCAAGTCGGGCGGCGACCCGGCGAACCTCGAGACTACCGGCAAGGTGATGTATTCTGCGGTGGCTGGCCAGCCTGACGGTTCTACGAACTCGCTGCTGCCGAACTGGCACGGTGCTTGGTGCCTTACCGGCATGGGCGGCAACCAGGCCTGGCTCGATGCCTGCACGGCGAGCTTCAACACGAAGAGCTTCAGCGGGTTCAACTACTTCCCGCATATCCTGATGACGATGTACAGCGAACTTCTGAACGGCCTGTTCGTGAAGCCCGCGACGCTCCCGCTTTAGGATAAACGAAAATTGTGGAAAAGACGGCTGCCCTTCGGGGGGCCGTTTTTTTATTAGTCATTAGTCTCTGGTTATTAGTTACTGGAATTGCGGGGTATGGGATGTTTATTGTTGGGAAGGCGATGATTGTTTCGGGTATAGGAAAGTTTATGGCGGGAGTGGGGATGTGCGCGGTTCTCGGCTTTTTGTATATGGCATCTGCTTCGCAGATGCATATTGGGCGCCTCGGTCATGTGCAAGCGAGCTAGCACGCGACACTCGGCTTTTTGTATATTAAGTACCATGGAAAATGATTCTTTGAATGTGGAAAATGTTGCGGCGGATTCCGCGTTGAATGCTGGTGCGGGTAGCGCGCCAGATTCGGGTGCATCTTTGGATTCGGGGGCAGTTGCGCCGGCGATGCCGACGCCCGAACAGCTCGGGATTTCGATTACGGCGGGGCCGGCGGACGGCATGCCCGCGATTACCGTGGGAGATACGTTCGAGTTCCCGGTAACGGTGAGCTGGAGCGTGCAGGGTAGCGCCCTCCTGGTGGTGCCCGCAGGCTCCGCGAACGCGAAGGGGCTCACGCAGGTGGGCCTGTCGCAGGAATCTTCGCGGTCTGTGAAGGACGGCAAGGAAATAGCCTCGATTACCTTTACCTACAAGATTGCGGCACAGGATACGGGAAGCCTGCATATACCGGCGTTGCGCTTCGAGATTCCGACCCAGATGGGGCAACCGATTGACCTGCGGAGCGAGAGCGTGGATATTCGCGTAGAGGAACCCTTTAACCCGCTCCCGATTGCGGTGGGTGCAGTGGTGGCCCTCTGCGTGCTTTTTGCGGGCCTGTGGCGCGCGAAAAGGCGGGCGGCGGCACGGGAGGCCGTTGCCACGAAAAACGCCGCCCAGGAGGCCCTGCGCGAACGTATGATGGTGCTCAAGCAGCGCGTGAACGTGGCGGATAGCCGCGAATGGCTCCTGGAGCTGGAAAGTATCGCGAAGGAGTTCGTTTTCGAGAAGTTTGGCGCGGATGCCGGTTCGGGTAAGGACGGCGGCTCGGGATTGAATTCGGGCAAGGACGGCGCGGGCGGTTCTGCCGCGGGTTTTGAAAGTGCCGCCGCGGTGAACCTGGATGCCCTTGTGAAGGAAGGCAGGCTCAAAGGCTGGGAAACGATTGTAGAGGAATTCGCGCACGCCCGCTACGGCGGTGGCAAGCGCGACGGGTTCGAGAATAGGGAAACCTGGAAGGCCGCGATGCGGCTCATGGGCATAGAGGAATAGACTCTAGGAAAAGCGGGCGTGCTTTTCTATCTTTGGGCGCGTTATGCTATTTTCGGAACTTCCCCTTGCAAATCCCCTGCAGCGTGCCGTGCGCGCCGTGGGCTACGAGACACCGACCCCGATTCAGGAACGCTCCATCCCGAGCCTGCTGGAGGGCCGTGACCTGCTGGGAATCGCCCAGACGGGTACCGGGAAGACGGCGGCGTTCGCGCTCCCGATTCTGCAGCGCCTGCTCGATTCCGGAAAGTTCCGTGCGCCCAAGACCTGCCGTGCGCTGATTCTGCTGCCCACCCGCGAGCTCGCTATCCAGGTGGAGGAATGCTTCAAACAGTACGCGCAGTTTACCGCGATTTCGACGGCGTGCATCTTTGGCGGGGTGAATGATGCCTCGCAGAAACGTAACCTGGTGCGCGGCGTTGACGTGCTGGTGGCGACTCCGGGAAGGCTGCTTGACTTGATTGGCCAGAAGGCGGTATCCCTGAAGGCGCTCGAGTTCTTTGTGCTCGACGAGGCGGACCGCATGCTCGACATGGGGTTCATACACGATATCCGCAAGGTGGTGGCCTTGCTCCCGCAGGTGAGGCAGAACCTGTTCTTTAGCGCGACCATGCCCGACGACATCACGAAGCTTGCGGCGACGATTCTGCGGCCGGACCCGGTTCGTGTGGAAGTTGCCCCGCAGAGCACCCCGATTGAACGCATCCGCCAGGAACTCTACCGCATCGACAAGCGCCGCAAGGGGGCGCTTTTGAAGGAGCTTTTGCTGGCCCACCCCGAGATGAAGAAGGTGCTCGTGTTCAGCCGCACCAAGCACGGCGCCGACAAGATTACGCGCGTCTTGGAGAAGGCGGGCGTCAAGTGTGCGGCGATTCACGGGAACAAGAGCCAGAACCGCAGGCAGGAAGCCCTCGGGAATTTCAAGAGCGAAAAGATTCGCGTGCTCGTGGCGACAGACATTGCCGCCCGCGGGATTGACGTGGACGATGTTTCGCACGTGTTCAACTACGATTTGCCCGATGTGCCCGAGACGTTCGTGCACCGCATTGGCCGCACGGCGCGTGCGGGCAAGGACGGCATCGCGATATCTTTCTGCTCGCCCGACGAGGAGCAGGATTTGCGCGCCATCGAGAAGCTGACCCGCGTGAAGATTCCGGAAGGCGACCAGGCGATATACGATAAGCTGCCGCCCCCGCAGAAGGAGACCGCCGAGAGCGAGATGCGCAATGCACGCGGTCGCATGAACCGCGGGGAAGCGCAGGCCCGCGCGGATAAGTCCCGCGAGAAACCCGCCCGCGGGAAGAAACAACGGGCTGATGATGCGCGCGGTTTAAAACAGGAGAATGCGCGCGGCTCAAAATTTGAGCATATGCGCAAAGACCCTCGCCTTGTCGTCCACAAAGTGGATAACTCAACTAAGGCAACAAGTTGCCAAGTTTCGTATAGCGAGGGTGACGAGGGTAATAAACGCGGGGGTGACGGTAACATGCGCGGCTCAAAATTCGAACAGAAGCGTATAGACCCTCGCCTTGTCGTCCACAAAGTGGATAACTCAACTAAGGCAACAAGTTGCCAAGTTTCGTATAGCGAGGGTGACGATGGTAATAAACGCGAGGGTGACGAGGGAAAAAAGCCTGGAAGCAACGGCCAGGATGGTGACGCTCGCAGGCGCCATCGCCGCAACAGGCCGGGTAGCCGTGCCCGCAGGCGCATGCGCGAGAACGGCGGCGCCGTTTAATAACTGCGATAAACGCGAGAGCGGCTTAATAACTGCGATAAACGTGCGGGCGGTTATTCCACCACACTGTAGGTCTTGCTGCGCCCGCCCTTCTTGCTTGCGGCGACAAGTCCTTTTTCCATGAGGCTCTGGATTTCGCGCAGTGCGGTATCGTGGCTTGTTCCGAAAAGGGCAGCGGCATCCTTTGCCGTAAAATCCCGCGGAATACTCCCTGAGAGTACGGCGTTCAGAAGCGCCTGCTCGCGTTCGCCCGTGGGCGTGCCCGAGTGCCTTGCCTGGAATTGGAAACGTTTTAGCCCGGGTTCAAGCGTGTTTTCGCTTGTATGTACTGCGCTTTCGACCTGGTTCAAAAACCAGAGTATCCACCCCGTAATGTCTCCGTTCCCGCACTGTGTCTTGTTTATTATGCTGAGGTACTCGTCGCGGTTCTTTAGTATCTGCGTGTTCAGTGCGTAAATCAGGTGCGTGGAGTTCCGTGCCCTGCAGAGCTGCATCGCGGTAATGGTGCGGGCGAGCCTTCCGTTCCCTTCACGGAACGGCCTGAGCGTAAGGAACCAGAAGTGCGCAATCGCAGCCTTTATCATGCCTTCTTGCGGGGTGGTCTCGAACCAGTTCAGGAAGTTTTCAAGTTCGCCCTGCAACCTTTCGGGACCGGGTCCGCTGAACTGGAAGCCCTGTGCGTTTTCGGTTACGGTGCTTCCTGTGTCGCGGAGGCCGGAACTGCCTGTGCGGAATAGTGCCTGGTGCCAGCTTTGGAGGCGTTCGGGCGTGAGCGGGTTCTGGGAGTTCGCGATGGCGCCCAGGTAGTTCTTGACGTGCGGTTCGTTCCCCTGTGCCTTCAGCAGTATGTTCGCGAGAACCGGTTCCGTGTCGAGCGGGTGCGAATCAATTGCGAAGTTTGCCACGATGTCTTCGGCGAGGAGCCTGTTTTCGAGTTCGCGTTTGCCGCAGATGTCGTAGATGCCGGCGAGTTTCCCTTCGGCAAAACGGGCCCTGCCGAGTGCGTCGAGCACTTTCTTTGAATCGAATCGGAAGTGAGTCCAGTCGGGGAATTGGTGGATGAACAGCATGGTAAGAATATAATTTTTTTTGACGCATGGTATGCGTAGAAAAAGATGCTATATTTTGCAAAAAGTTTCCTGTGCCCTGAAAAGCTCTTGCAGGTGGCCCAGCCGGGCAGTTTGCAAGGAGAGAACCCCGTGAAAGCCGGGGGCGGTCGCGCCGCTGTAAGGGAGGACGAAACCGGCATGAACCAATGCGCGTGACCCGCGTGTGAAGGAGCCGGGAGTAGGTTGATCCCCGAGCCAGAAGAACTGCGGGAAGCGTGATGTTGAGGAACGATGCGAACGACGTCATTCTGCAAAGCCGCTGTACCTGCGGTGTTTTTGTGCTGTGCATGGGTTAGCGCCCACGCGCAAGTTCCGCAATCGTCCAAAGATGTCGCCGTTGAAGAATCCGCACCCGCGCAGGATTTGGGAGTGACGGAGGTTGCAGGTGTCGAAGAATACGTGCCTGCAGAAGACGCGAACTACACCGAAATTACCTCGGCCGCATGGGAAGGCAAGATGCTTTCGGCGGCGGACCTGCTTGCGACTCTTCCGGGAATCCAGTCGTACAGGCAGGGAGGCCACGGGAGTTTCCAGACGGTATCTATCCGCGGGATTGCCGCACGGAATATACTGATTTGCGTGGATGGCGTTCCGCTGAACGATGCGAGCGGGGGTGCGGTGAACCTCGGCTCGATAGACCTGAACCAGATGGAAAAGGTCGAGGTGTACAAGAGCAATGTGCCCGCGAGGTTCGGGGTTTCGGGCCTGGGCGGGGCGGTCAACTTTGTCACCAAGAATGCAGTAAAGAAGGGCGGCCGCGTGCTGGGCGCCTACGGGAACCATAACCTGTGGGAGGGCTCGTTCCAGGTGGCGACTCCCGTGACCGATAGCCTCATGTTCGCTTCGTCCTTTGCCACAAGGCATTCCGACAACGATTACGAATACACCAACCGGAACGGGACGCAGTACAACGACGATGACGACTACACGGCGACCCGCGAGAACGCGAAGTACACCGACGTCTCGGGCAACGTGCAGTTCCGCATGCTGCACGGGAACGGCTACTTTTCTACGTTGTCTGTAACAGCGTCCCGCTACGAGGGCGGAAACCCCGGCAAGGAAGAGCAGCAGACGAAGGTCGCGAAATTCGTGGGGGAGTCGGCACTGATCCGCTACGGGATAGAATCCGTGGGGTATTTTGACGACAGGCTCTTCCTTTATGGAGGGGTTTCGGCCCGGTTCGACAAGAACCTTTCCAGCACCTACTACCCGCTGGACCACGTGGGCTACGGCAACAACCGCTTTATGGAATACGGGGCGGCCACCTACAAGGTGGTTCCCGAAGTTTCGGCGGAGTGGGCGCCCGTGGAGCGGCTGAAGGGTTCTGCCCGGCTGGCGCTGGAATGGGAGAATGCGGCGGCCCGCGGCGATTCCAAGGACTGGGAACTGACCCGCTGGACGGGAATGGGTTCCGGTGAACTTTATTACCAGATGTTCAAGTACGGAGGGCTTGGCGGCGAGGGATCGGCGCAGTACCTGAAGGACCACCTGGACGACGGTTACTTTGTACAGCCTTCGGGCTCGCACCATCTGGAGTACGCGTCTGACCGCGATTTGACTTTTGCGGGGCGCCTCTTTACGCGGCTGGGGGCGGGCGGTTCCCCGCTGACGGGCGAGGTTTCGCTGGGGCGCTTTTACCAGCAGCCCGCCCTGATGGAACTTTACGGGACGTTCCCCGGGGCACTTTCGAATCCGGACCTGAAGCGCGAAAAGGCGACCAAGTTCGAGGCTTCGGGGCTCTACAGGTTCCCCGGGAATAGGACCACGTTCAGGGCGTCGTATTTTGAATCGCATATAGAAGATGGTATTTGCTGGGTAATTTCGGTAGAGCTCCTGCGGGCCGAAAATGTCGCGCGGTCGCTTGTTCGCGGCGCCGAACTGGAACTGAACAGCAGCCCCTCGCGGTTCTTGGATGTGGTACTGCGCGCCACGTTCCAGAAGACGGAGGACCGCTCCAACTCCAGTACCTACAGGGGCAACATGCTCCCCGGCGAACCGGAACGTTCGTACTATGCCGAGGCGACGCTCCACCTGCCGCTGCGCCTGGATTTTACATGGGCTTCGGAATGGCGCAGCGTTATCTACAGCGACCGTGCGAACCGCATGGACCAGCCTGCCGTGGACAACCATCGGGCGAGCCTGAGTTACCGCCCCTTCGACAAGACGCGCCTCACCTTCTCTGTGGATAACATTACCGACGAGAAATACCGGAATTTTTACACGCCCTTCCCTATGCCGGGGAGGGAATACAAGTTCACAATCATACAGGGGTTCTAGCCCCCGCGCTTAAAAGCGTAAAGCCAGAAAAGGAAAAAACATGAATAAGAAAATGAATAACGTTGTTGCGGGCGTGGCGAAGCAGTCCTTCGCTGCCGTGGCTGCAGTAGCCCTCGCTTTCGGCCTCTCCGCTTGCGGTGATGACTCCAGTTCCAGCACGGGTCCGCAGGACGATCCCGAAAAAGTGGAAGTGTCCCTGACGGGCGTGGTTTTCGGTTCTGACTACAAGACCGGCGAACTCCGCTGGATTGACAAGGACGGCAAGGTTTCCAAGAAGGGCGTCTCGTTCTTCCAGGATTCCAAGGTTGTCGTGAACGGCGCCGACCTGTACGTGATGGAACGTATGGGTGCCGACAACATTTCGCTGGTTGACCCTGAAAAGCTGGAAGCCGAAGGCGAAAAGGCCGTGGTGTGGCAGGCTTCCCTGGACGACGGCGCAAACCCGGTCGACATGGTTTTTGACGGCGAGAATGCCTGGGTCGCTCTCCAGAATGCTGACTCCCTGGTCAAGATTTCTACGGTTGACGGCAAGGTGGTCAAGTCTGTGAAGACGGGCAAGTTCGCTTATGAGGGCGAAACCTCTCCGTACGTCGCCGACATTGAGCTGAACGACGGTAAGCTTTATGTGCTGATGCAGCGCTACACGATGGACCCTGAAACCTGGGCGACCACATACCCCAAGGGCCTCCTTGCCATTTACGACGCATCTACGGGCGACCTGAAGGATACCGTGCAGTTGCTCAAGCAAAACCCGACTGCCATGGCTTTCTTTGATGGGGCCATTTATGTGGCAAGCCAGGGTGAATACAACGATTCTTACGGAACCGATGCCGATGACAAGCGCGGTATCGAAAAGGTGAACCTCAAGGATAAAAAGTCCGAATTGGTGGTTTCTGGCGAAAAGCTCGGTGGCGGCGTCTATGCGTTCGTTGCAGACAAGGGTACCGCCTATGCCGCTGTCTATAAGGGTTATGGCGATGTTCCTCTGGCCAAGATTGACCTGTCTGCCAAGAAGGTGGAAAAGGTGGAAGGCATTGCCGATGCCGAAGGGTTCATCGCCGCCAAGGACGGCGTTGTGCTGGTAGGTGACCGCAGCTTCGAAGCCGAAAAGGCATACCTGATCAAGGATGGCAAGGCCAATGCCCTTGAACAGCCCGAAGGCGCGCTCGCTCCGTACAGCGTCGCTCTGTTCTAGCATTAATCATTACACCTCAAGAAACAGGCGCGTCGGTTTTCCGATGCGCCTTTTATTAAATTTTTTATATGCAGAAAATTGACACATGGTACAAGGCGGAGGGCTATTGCCCCGAAGAAGAATTTGAACTTGCAAGCTACCTGCTCTTTGAGGCGGGAGTGGCGACGCTCGAGGAACTGGACCCGAAGGCGGAAGGCCGTACGGACTTCTGTTTTTATACCGGCGACAAGGCCGAGCGTGACCGCATTGTGGCGGAGTTCCCGCAGTACCATTTTACGCTGAGCGAGGAGCCCGCGAAGGATTGGGACAAGTGGTGGCGCGACCGTGCGCAGCCGGTCCATGTGTCGGAACGCCTCTGGGTGCGCCCGCCCTGGGTGGAATTCACTCCCGACGACCCGAAGTCCGTAGTGCTCGAACTCGAGGCGAAGACCGCGTTCGGGACGGGCGAGCACGATACCACGAGCAGTTGCGCCGCCCTGATGGAGTCGGTGGATTTTGACGGCAAGTCGGTGCTCGACATCGGCACGGGAACCGGCATCCTCGCGATGTTCGCGCGCCGCCTGGGAGCGAAACTTGCAGTAGGTACCGAAATTGACCCGCTCACGGTTCCCTGCATCGCGGAAAACTTCGAGCGCAACGGTTTTGGCGAGAGCGACTGCGTGCTCGGATTCCTGGACGCCTTCCGGGATGGCGCGAAGTTCGATGTAATCCTCTGTAACATGATCCGGAGCGAACTCTGGCCCCTGCGCGACGATATCGAGGACCTGCTCGCGCCGGGTGGCGAGTTGATTATCAGCGGCCAGCTCCTGACCGAGAAGGACTACATTCTCAAGTGGTTTGAAGAAGCCGGCTTCAAGGTAAAGGAAGAACGCATAAGTACAGAGTGGTGGAGTGTGCTTGCACAATCCTAAAATCAATATGTGTCTAAAAAAGAAACGCGGGTCGGTTGCCCGCGTTTTGCTTTTACAGGATTGGGAGCCTGCTAGAACTTGAACAGTGCGCCGAAACGCATCTGTCCGTCGCGCACGCCGTCGTTGTCGCCCACGTCCATGATGGTCGCGAGGTCGAACTGGAGCATGTCCGAAATCATGAATCCGATGCCGAAGTCGGCCTCGTTGCGCTTGCCCGTCTGGTCGTAGAGGTAACCGACGCGGAGCGCCACCGTATTCGCGTAGATGAATTCCAGGCCCGTATTGAACACGCCCTGCAGGAGGGAGTTCTTGAATGCGGTAAACCCGTGTCCGCCGCGTTCCGGATGCCCGATGGATTTCCAGCAGGCGATGTAGAACGGTTCCGGGTCGCCCTTGTCGTCGTCGTACACGACTTCACGGTTGTAGTCGGCGGCGACGGTGAGCCTGTAGTCGGCGAGCGAAAGGATTTCGTAAGAGAGCCCGACGCGCCAGGTGAGCGGAATCGGGTCTTCGATGGTCTTGTCCACGTAGTACACGCTCGGGCCGATGTTCGCGAGCACGAGGGCGAAGTTTAGTTTGTCTATAAACAGGTCCTTCTTGAGCACGCCGATGTCGAACGCGTAACCGAAGGTGGTCGCTTCCTCTTCACCGGCACCTGCACCGGAACTCAGGTCGGAATAGAATAGCTTGATGCTGAGGCCCAGACCCCAGTTGTTCGGGAAGCGGGTACCGTAGCTTACGCCGCCCACGATTTCGGAACTGTTGTAGGCCACCAGGTCGTCGGCGTCAACATCGCCCGAGACGACCGTGGAACCGAAGCTCACGAAGTTCACGAAGAACCCGAGCGTTCCCCATTCCGCAACGGGGACGGTCATGCCGCCGAAGAGGTGGTAGAGGTCGGGAATGTTCAGGACAGGCAGGAGCTTTTCGTAGAAGGCGCTCAGCTGGTAGTCGGCGTCCTTGTAGATTTCCATGCCGCTTGCGGTGCTGAACCACACGTCGTTGCCCTGCGGCAGGACCTTCCATACCTTGTTCGTGGAAAGTCCGTTGCCCGAATGGAAGTGGAGCCATTCGTCATCCTTCTTTACGCTGCCTTCCTGTTCGGCGACTCCGCGTTCAAGTTCCGCCTTGCGTCCGCTTGCGGTTGCGTAGTCGGGGAGGTGGCGCCACACGCCCTTGTCGGTCGCAATCCAGATGTGGCCCTTCTGGTCCACCGAGATGTCGTTCACCACGTTGCCGTCGAACTGCACCTGTTCCCACTTGCGCAGGTTGAAATGGCTGAGGCCGCCCTTGTGTGCCGCCCATACGTGTGCGGAACTGTCGACGGCGAGTGCGGTCGGGTGCAGGTCCATGATGCCGTCCTCTTCGTTGAAGAGGCTCCAGCGGTCCTTGTCGTTCACGCTCTTCTTGGGCACGAGCCTTGCGATGCCTGCGCCATCGACGGCGACAAACAGTTCCTTGCGGCTTTCGGACCACACGAGCGCGTTAATCTTTTGGCTCGGGAGCACCTTGCCCTTCTGCTCGAACTGGCCGTTGCGGTAGAGGAACAGCCCGTTGTCGGTGCCTATCCAGAGCGATGCGCCCTGGTTCACGAGTGCCGTGATGCGGTGGCTGCCGATTTCATCTTCGTAGTTCTTCCATGCCTTGCCGTCAAAGCGGTAGAGCGTCTTCGGGGTGCCTACCCAGAGCTTTTCGGTGCGGCTCTCGTAGAGGAGCGCCGTGATGGTGTCCTTCACGATGAGGTTCCACGGGATTTTCACTTCCACCACGTGCGATTCGTCGTCGGCGTTCTTGATGTCGTTGAATTTCTTGACCTGGCGGGTGTATTCGTCGAGCCCGCGTTCGGTACCCGCGAAAACGCGCACGGCGTCTTTCACCTTCGCGTTGCCCTGCAGTGTTACGGTGTGGTAGTCCACCCACTGCTCGCTGTCGTACTTGAGGATTCCGTTCACGGTCCCTGCCCAGAGTTCGCTCTTGGAAAAGAACCCGTTCTTGGCACGGCTTGCCATGTTGGTAAAGTGCGGGGTTGTCTTTGCGTCGGCGGGGAACGAAACCTTCCATTCGTCGGCAAGCGGCCCGAAGGCGAGGCCTGCGGGGTTGTAGTACATGGCGGTTGCGTCGTCGGCCAGCGCTGCACCCACTTCGCCCATACCGAGCTGGCGTGCGCCAACGGGCATTTCGAGCGTGATGATTGCCGAACCTGCGGCAAGCGAGAGTGCTGGTGCAAAAAGGAGCGCGGAAAGTAGGTTGCGTGGCGTGTTAAACAAGTTGCCTCCAGTCCGGAACGTCGTAGCTGCTTCCGTGCGTGGGGAGTACCGCCTTCCAGCCGGACTTGCTCGGGTTTTCCCAGGGCTGCTTGGGCAGGAGCTTGCAGTCGCATCCGAGTACGTAGGGTGGCAGGATTTCGGCGTGGTTTCTAATCTGTTCGCGGGTAATGAAGTTTTCCTCGTGGACGAACTTCACGTATTCCTTGCCCTTGGGGCCAAGTTCTATGCGGTAGGTGACGGTGCCGTTCTGGTCGCCCTCGTCGATGGTCCTGATGGTTTCCTCGATGCTCTCGTTCCACTTGTCGAGGTATTCCTTCCTCTGTTCGGGCGTGAGGTTTATCTGTGTCTCGAGCCAGGCGCGTATGGAATTTTCGGAGGGCTTTACCGCGGTGATGGATTCCCTTGCCGGGCGGACCACCACGGCGTACTTGCCGGATACGTCAATGACCGGCTTGATTTCCTCTTTTTCGTCGGCGCTGTGGATGACCACGTACGCACCGATTCCTGCGAGGATTATGGACAGGAGTACGATAACGATGACAATGACGACAGAGAGCATAATCTTTCCCGTTCTATATTGCAATTCCTCTTTTTTTCAAAACTAGCATTTTTCTATCTTGTGGAGTAGGAGTTTTTATGTCAAAATTCAAGATTTTTATTGTTCTGTTGTTTTCTAGCGTTGTATGGGCGGTTCCGTTCAATATTGATGTGGTAAAAACCGGTGAAGGCGACGAGATTCGCGCAGGGCAGCTCATCAAGGTGCACTACAGGGGCTACCTGTATGCCGACATGCTTCACTATGACAGCCTGAAGGTCGCTGCGGCTCAGGATTCTATCGCGAAGGCGCAGGCGGATTCCATTGCTGCCGCTACGGCGAAGAAGGACTCGAAATCGAAGGCGAAGGACAAGAAGGCAAAGGCTCCGGTCGATACGGTTGCAGTCGCGGACAGTGCCGCGGTAGATAGCGCGCTTGTGGACGAGGCCTCGGCAGATACGCTTACTCCCTTTGCCGATACGTATGCAAGTGGCGAACCGCTCGAGTTCACGATTGGCGTGGGCCAGGTGATTGCCGGCTGGGACAAGGGTATTGTGGGAATGAAGGTGGGCGAGGTCCGCAAGCTTACAATCCCTTACGTGATGGCATATGGCGAGAATTCTCTCGAGGGCATTCCCCCGTATTCCGACCTGTATTTCGAGGTGGAACTTGTCTCTGCCGAAAAGCCGATGGAACCCGACGTGTTCCCGAAGGATGTGAACAAGCTCGCGTGGAAGGCGAAGGACAAGGGCCTCAAGATTTATGACGAGAAGGCGGGTACGGGCAAGCCTGCGATGGCGGGTTCTACCCTGAAGGTGCATTACACGGGCTGGCTCGTGTCGGGCCGCAAGTTCGGTAGCTCCAAGGACTTGGGCAAGCCTTTCGAGGTGGTGCTCGGCGTGGGCAAGATGATCAAGGGCTGGGAAGCAGGCCTTGACGGTATGCGCGAGGGCGGTGTCCGCTGGCTTCGCGTTCCCCCTTCCATGGGGTACGGCGCGAGCGCGTTCACGATGATCCCGCCGAACTCTACGCTTGTGTTCCGCGTCGAGCTCGTGGAATCCATGGTGGACCCCGAGGTGGCGGCCAATATGGATTTCTTCCCCGATACGGCGTCGCTCACGTTCGAGAACGGTTCCGAGGGCCTGCGCTATGCGGTAATCCAGCAGGGCGAAGGCGAACCCGCCAAGGTGGGGGCCGCGGTGAAGGTGCATTACACCGGCTGGATGACCAACGGCTACAAGTTCGACAGTTCCCGCGACCGCGGACAGCCCTTCGTGTTCCCGCTCGGGCAGGGCCGCGTGATTCGCGGTTGGGACCTGGGTGTCGCGGGCATGCTTCCGGGTGAAAAGCGCATCCTCGTGATTCCTCCGGGACTCGGCTACGGCAGTCGCGGCGCGGGCCCCATTCCGGGCGGCGCGACGCTCATCTTCGCAGTGGAGTACCTGGGCGAGTAATGCTTAAAATCCTGTCCGAAAAGCTGAAGGAATCCTTCGCGTCGGTACTTCCCGTTACGCTCATAGTCCTCGTGCTTTCGTTCACCCCGCTGGTGAGTTTCTCTACGAAGGAACTGCTCGTGTTTGCGGTGAGCGCGGTGTTCCTTGTGGTGGGAATCGGATTGTTTAACCTGGGGGCGGACCTTGCCATGACGCCGATGGGCGAACACGTGGGTTCGGGCCTTACCAAGTCGCGCAAACTCCTTTTGCTCCTTTCGGTGTGCTTCGTGATGGGCGTGCTCATTACGGTCGCGGAGCCCGACCTCTCCGTGCTTGCCGAGCAGGTGAAGAACGCGGTCGAACCGATGTTGCTTATCGTTACCGTGGGTATCGGAGTCGGGTTCTTTCTGCTCCTTGCCATCGTGAAGGTGGTCTGGAAGAAGGACCTCTCGACCATTATCATTTTCTTCTACATGGCACTGTTCATGCTGGGCATGCTCATGCTCACCTTCGGCAAGGAGCAGTTCGTGCCGCTCGCCTTCGATTCCGGCGGCGTGACGACCGGCCCCATCACGGTGCCGTTCATCATGGCGCTCGGCGTAGGTGTCGCCGGCGCCATCGGCGGCAAGAACGCGAACGAGAACAGCTTCGGGCTTATCGCGCTGTGCTCCATCGGGCCTATCATGGCGCTCATGGGTCTCGTGATTTTCTCGAAGGGCGACCTTACCTACAAGCTTTCGCCCGAGAGCTATTCCATTGACGCAAGCCTCGGCGAGAACTTTATCCCGACGGTCGCCGCGGTCGCCCACGAGGTGCTTGTGGCCCTCGGGCTCATCGTGGTATTTTTCCTCGCCCTCCAGTTCGTGGCGCTCCGGCTTTCGCGCTCCAAGCTCGTGCAGATGTCGTTTGGCATCTGCTACACCTTCGTGGGGCTTGTCGTGTTCCTTACGGCGGTGACGGTCGGGTTCATGCCCGTAGGTTTCGAGCTCGGGTGCAACCTCGCGAAGATGCCCCGCGCGCTTGTTGTTTCTGGCTTTGTCATCGGCATGGTGGTCGTGCTCGCGGAACCCGCGGTCCACGTGCTCAACAAGCAGGTCGAAGACATCACCGGCGGCCTCGTGAGCAAGCGTTCCATGCTCATCGCCCTCTCGGTGGGTGTCGGGCTCTCCATCGGGCTCTCGATGATCCGGATTATCGTGGGTTTCCCGATTATCTACTACCTCATTCCCGGCTACTTCATCTCGCTTGCGCTCTCGTTCTTTGTGCCCAAGCTCTATACCGCCATCGCGTTTGACTCGGGCGGTGTCGCGAGCGGCCCGCTTACTTCGAGCTTTATTCTCCCGCTCTCTATCGGCGCGTGTTCCGTGATTCACGATGGAGGCGATTCCATACTGAGTTACGCCTTCGGGATTGTCGCGATGGTCGCGATGACCCCGCTCATTACCATCCAGGTGATGGGCTTCAGGGCGATTGCGTCCAAGAAAATCAAGAACCGCCTGATGATGCGCCGCATCCAGGATGCCGACGACGAACAGATTATCGATTTTGTGTAGGTAGGCCATGGCAGAACTCAAGAAGTCAAGCATTGCGAGAAGGCTTTACGGGCGGGCGAACGGGCGTTCGCGTGTGTCCATGAACCGCCTTAAGATTCTCGTGACCGTCGTGAACCGCGCAAAGGCGGATTTCTACATGGACCACATCCAGTCCTTCGGCGTGAACATGCAGATGCTCGTGTTCGGGCACGGTACCGCCCCGCGCGAGATTGCGACTGCGATGGGCCTTGCGGATTCTGAACGCGCAGTCATCTTCAGCGTCATTGGCGAGAACAACCTGCGCGCCGCCCTCGATAGCCTCGGCGAGAAGTTCAATACCATTGCGGGAGGCAAGGGAATTGCCTACACTATCCCGATGTCGAGCATCATCGGCAAGTCCATTTTCAACTTCCTGAGCGATAACCGCGATGCGGTACGGAGGAACGAAGCATGAGCGCATTCAACCACGAAGTCATCTTCTGCATTGTGAATACCGGATTCTCGGAAACCGTGATGGAAGCGGCGAAGGATGCCGGCGCCCGCGGAGGCACTATCCTGAATGCCCGCGGTACGGCGAACAAGGAGGCCGAATCGTTCTTCCACATTGCGATACAGCCCGAAAAGGAAATCGTGATGATTCTCGTGGACTCGAAAATCAAGGACGCGGTGCTGCATGCGCTTTACCAGAAGGCGGGCCTTGACACGATGGGGCAGGGAATCGCGTTCTCGCTCCCCGTGGAAGACGTGGTCGGGCTTACCCCGTGGAAGGCCGTGGATAAAGACGGCAAGACCATCAAGATGCCCATATTCAAGAAGCCTAGCGAAGCTACCGAAGAAACAAAGTAAAGTAATTGCCCGCGTACCGGCAATAAACATCTTGAGGCCGGCAATTCTAGTAACTAGTAACTAATAACTAGTGACTACTTACTATAATTACATACCATGAACGTTCTCATTTATTTTCTGTTTGCACTTTCCGGGTTCGCTGGCCTCATTTACGAAGGTTCGTGGGCGCGGTACCTCAAACTCTTTCTAGGGCATTCCAGCTACGGCCAGGTGCTCACGCTCTGCATCTACATGGGCGGGCTTGCCATAGGCAGCTTTGTCGCGGGCAAGATGGTCGAGAAAGTGAGGCGCCCGCTGCTTGGGTACGCCGCGGTGGAACTTGCCATCGGGATTGGCGGTGTGGCCTACCACCCGCTGTATAATGCGCTCACGGGATTCTTCTTCGATAGCGAATGGGTGGCCGGCCTCGGGTTCACGGGTGCGGAAATTGCAAAGATTGTGCTTGCTACGGGTTCGACCCTCCCGATTGCGATTGCGGTAGGCATGACCTTCCCGTTCATCGCTGCGGGTCTCATGCGCAAGAGCGGCGCGGAGGTCTCGCTCCCGATGCTCTACTTTACGAACAGTTTCGGTTCCGCTATTGGCATCCTTTTCACGAGCTACATGCTCATCCCGGTTCTCGGGAATCACGTTACCTTGTGTGTAGCCGCTTCGATAAACTTCCTGCTTGCCGCTATTTTCGGGTATATTGGGTTTACCACGTCGCCGAACCACGAGGATGACGAGGATGAACTTCCAGGCGATGCCGCCGAGGGGGCAAGTGCTGCCCGCGAGCCCCTGAACGAGGACTACGCGGCGGAACATCACCTTGCGATGCCCCCGAAATCCACGTGGTTCTGGATTGCGGGCATCACCGGCCTCACTTCGTTTGTCTATGAAATCGTGTGGATTCGCCTGCTGAGCCTCTTGATGGGGTCGTCGAGCCACAGTTTTGACCAGATGCTTTCGGCGTTCATCCTCGGGCTGGCCATAGGCAGTGCCGTCTCGGGCAAGCTCCTGAAGAAGGATTCCCTCGTCGTGCTCTCGATGGCGCAAATCCTGATGGCCTTCTTCGCGCTCTGCACGCTCTACTTCCACAAGCCGTTCTGGGAGATGATGAATGAGGCGAACCAGATATTCAACCCCACGAATGACGGTTACGTTTGCTGGAGCCTCTTCAAGTATGCGCTCTCCGTGCTGTGGATGGTGCCCACGAGCTTCTTTGCGGGCATGACGCTCCCGCTCATTACGATTATCCTCACGCGCGCATTCAAGAGCGAAGCCCCCATCGGGAAGGTCTACGGCTGGAATACGGTCGGCTCGATTCTCGGTTCTGCGGGTGGCGGACTCCTGCTGCTCCCGCTGCTGCAGCTCAAGGGCGCCCTCGTGCTCGCCGCGGTTCTCGACTTCGCGATAGGCTTCGCGTTGCTTGTCGTTTATCGCAAGCGATTCCGCTACAGCGTCGCGTTCTACGTGATTTGCGCCTTCATGGTGTTGCCCTCCATCTTCGTGAATTTCGACCCGCACCTGATTACCTCGGGCGCGTTCCGTGCCTACAAGAACCTCCACCCGGACGAGAAGATTATCGTACGCGACGGCAAGACGGCTACCATCAGTTTCCACGAATCCAACGTGCATTACTACATCAAGACGAATGGCAAGGCCGATGCAAGCCTCGGCAAGGACCGCTCGCGCCCCATCGAGGGTGACGAACTCACGCAGGCCGCGACCGCCTTCATGCCCATGGCCGTGAAGGACAAACCCTACGATGCCGCGATGGTTGGCTTCGGGAGCGGCATGGGCGCGCACTACCTGCTTGCCGACCCGCTCCTGAAGGATTTTGACTGCGTGGAAATCGAGCAGGAGATGATGGACCTCGCGAAGGGATTCTACCCGTGGAATTCCCGCGGTTATGATGACCCGCGCATCCATATCTACATCGACGACGCGCAGACGTTCTTCCTCACGAACCGCCGCAAGTACGACCTGATGATCAGCGTGCCCTCTAACCCGTGGGTTTCCGGCGTGGCAAGCCTCTTCAGTCACGAGTTCTATACCAAGATGCGCCGCTACATCAAGCCGGGTGGCCTGTGGGTGCAGTGGATTCAGACCTACGAGTTCAACGACCAGCTGTTCCTGAACATCTTGAAGGCGCTCGATGTCGCTTTCCCGTACGTGAGCCTGTACAAGGCGCCGGAAGAGCCCGACATCATCATTATCGCAAGCGACGAGCCCGTTTACCAGAAGG
The DNA here is from genome assembly GCF_900129735.1 of Fibrobacter sp. UWCM. NCBI lineage: Bacteria > Pseudomonadati > Fibrobacterota > Fibrobacteria > Fibrobacterales > Fibrobacteraceae > Fibrobacter > Fibrobacter sp. UWCM. The sequence goes on from NZ_FQWR01000017.1 coordinate 74,270, forward strand.
CGATATCGCGCTTCAGCACTGATTCTACGCTCGTGAAGGAATTCAAGCGCATCCACCGCGACCCGGAATTCTTCGGCGAACAGAACTTCCTGTTCACCTCCAAGATGGTGCAGTCGCTCATGGATGGTGTGGCCCCGAACAGCATCTTCACGCCGATGGTCGACAACAAGGCCGAAGAGGCGCGCTTCGTGCATTCGCAGGCGCATATCGTACAGGTGTTCGACAGTTGCGAAGTGTGCTGGCCCGAGTATCTCGATTCTGCGGAGAACGCTCTGCGTCGCCCCGCCCGCGTGAAGCAGATGATGCTGAATGCGGCTGACCCGTACAAGCAGCTCGCGCTGAACGCCTACCTTGACGACGTGCAGGCGAAACTCGATTCCGCGAGGGGCTTCACGGTCAAGGAACCCGATTCCGTTTCGGAACTTTCTGCGATGCCCGCATTGCCTGCCGCCGCGGAAGGTTCGCCCCTGTGGACCAAGTTCCGCATAGACTATATCGAGTGGATTCGCGGTGTCCCGCTGGAAGCGCGCGATACGAACGAGGTCTATGTGAAGGTCCGCAGGCTTGTGGACGAGGGGGCCTTCCCGGCGTCGTTCGTGGACGAGTTCAACATCATGGAATGCGCCCGCACCAAGGACTACCATACGGCCGCCCGCCTCGTTGCAGGTTTCTACGAGAAGTACGAGATGAAGGCAATGGACGAGTTCTTCCTCCGCAACGTGTTGCTTATCGCGATGCTTGCGGGTGAACCCGAACTCGCGAATGCCATCTACCTCGATGCCATCAAGGAGCACGAAAGCTTCTTCCCGGTGGAGAAGTTCCTTATCGAGCGCGAGATTGTGAAGCTCCGCCGCAGTTCTATCCGGAGATGAGCGATTAAAACCTGCAGTCGCCCATGCTTGCATGGGCGCTTTTCTATCCATAACTGTATGGATCCTCGTCTACGCGAGGATGACGTTTCTCGCGAGGATGACGCATACCTATCAAAGAAATAAGCGGGCTTGATACCCGCTTTTTCTAATGACCATTGACCAATGACTAATAACTAGCTAGAACAGCATGCTCACGCCGAGCTGCACGTAAGATGTCAGGAAGTTCGCATCTGCGAATTTCTTCTCGCCACCGGAGGCCAGGGTCGGGTTCAGCAGGTTCGTGAATCCTTGCACGGCGCGGATGTTCACCTGCACCCAGCGTGTCAACATGTAGCCGATGTCGAGCGCCGCTCCCAGTTCAAATCCTGTCGTCGGGATGGTGTTCGTTCGGGTCTCGTCGTCGCCCATGTCCAGGTTCTGGGTAAATTCAGAAGAACCGGTGAGCTTCAGGCCCAGGTTCAGGCCGAGGCCGACGAAAAAGTTGTAGTCTGCAAACGTGTAGCGAACGATGAGCGGAATTTCGAACATCATGACGTCGATGCTCGCCTCGTCGTCGCCGAAGTCGGTTTCTGCCGCGTAGGAATAATGGCGGTACGAGAATACCAGCTCGGGAACCATGTTCAGGTTCTTCACGCCGAGCGGCAGGGTCACAAGGACGCCCGCCGATCCCTGGAAACCAAGTCCCCAGCCGTCGGTATCCTGCCCGATAAGCGTGTTTACGCCGAGGTTCGCATGCACGCCCAGGAGGATGGACCTCGCAAAGCCCTCGGTACGCTGGCGGTTGATTTCAGCCTTGGAAGTCTTTTCTTTCTTGTACTGTGCGTATTCGGCCGCGTACTCCTCGTCGTCAGCGAACTCGCTTTCCTGCGAACCGTCGTAGCTGGTCCCTTCCGCGGAGCCACTGCTGCCGGCAGAAACCGCACTGTTGTCATTGTCAAACTCGTCGAACTCATCCGCGAAGGATGGCGTGAAAACAGCAAGGAATGTCGCTGCCAGGAATGGAGCAATTCTCGATTTCATGCTAGAATTATAATAAAAGCAAAGTTAAACACCCACCTTATTATAAATTTATTTTGTCCAAAGGGAGTGTGGCAAATTTTTTTTTACCTGCCGCCGGGGCTATCCGGGGCATTTTATACCGATTTTAAGGCTTTTAGGCTAGAGATACAGCGAAAAACCGAGGGTCACGTGCGATGCGAGCAACTTCATGCCGGTCATCGAGGTCACGGCGACCACGTCCTGGTTCAGGAGGTTCAGCACACGCTGGTTGAATCGCAGGTCAACGGAGAAGTTCCTGTTGATGGTGTATCCGATTTCGAAGATGCCGCCGACTTCCACGAACGCGGAGGGGATAAGGTCGTCGTCGGATTCGTCCGTCTCGGTGAGCGTGCTGGTCTCGATGGTCTGCTTGAACTTGGAGGAACCCGTGAGCTTGAGGCCGATATCCACGCCGAGCCCGAGGGTGAGGTTTCCGCCACCGATGGCATACTTGAGCACTACGGGAACCTCGAATAGCACCACGTTGAGGGTGGCTTCGTCCTGTTCGTTGTAGTCTTCTTCGTCGAGTTTGGCCTCGTAGCGGTAACGGTAGTAGCCTACAGAAAGTTCTGCCGAGGCGTACAGCCCTGAATTTCCAAGCTTTGTCAACGTGATGATGCCGCCATTGGCCTCGTACCCGATTCCCCAGTCATCGATTTCGTCGCCCAGGAAAATCTTGTTCAGGCCGCCCGCCACCCTGAAACCGAGCGAGAATCCGCTGGAGAACCCTTCGCGGCTTGCACGGGAAATATCGGAGTTGTCGTTTATATAGCGGTCGTAGGTGTCATCGTCTGCGTCGTCATCGTAGGTTGCGACGTTGTCTTCCTGGCATTCGGGGAGCAGGGAGTCTGCCGGGGTGCATTCGTCTTCGTCGGCCGGGCCCTTGGCGTCTTCCTTTTCCCAAGACTTGCGGGTTGCGTCGGCCGCTTTTTCCGGCTCGGGCGCGGCCTGTTCTCCGCAGCCGTCCCCGATGCATTCGGGGTTGGGTTCTTCGGAACCGTCATTCAGTTCGGTGCTGCCCCCGTTCTGCGAGGCTATCCATGCGGAATCGGTTTCGGCGGGGTATTCGCCCTGCGCGAGGGCTACCGAGGCCGAGAATGCGGCAAAGGCCAGTATGGATTTGAAGAAATTCATGCGCCAAATATAGTTTTTGTGGCGGGGAGAGTCCTGGCCTGTATGGCGAACTGCTTATAAATTTATGTTGTAAACGAAACTTTACAAATCAGAAGGGACTACAGAAAGGCAAAATAGTATATTACGGATTGATGGGGTAAAGGAGAATGACTATGAATAAAATAACGACTTTGTTTTCTGCGGCTTCGCTTGCGCTTGCCGCTTCCATGGCACTTGTCGCCTGCGGTGACGATTCCTCGTCTGCGAGCAATGAGGAACAGCCGGGCTCTTCGAGTGATGAAATTGCTTCTTCCTCATCGGTTATGGGTGATGGTTGCAATGCCGAGAACGAGGGTGAAGTTAAAGTTGAATGGGTCGGAAATCCCAAGTATGGGTACGATACATACAAAAGGTGTAAAAACGGTTCCTGGGTGGAAGGCGATATTTCGTTGACTTGCGATACTGCCGGCGTGCAGGTGGGTGACACTTGTGTTAAGCAAGGTTCGTCGAACATATTCCAGGCAGGAATGAATCCTCAGGCTGGTGAAATATCCTTTGTGTATAAGGGCGATGGTGTCTGGGAACGGACTAATCAGGCACAGATTGATTCGCTGATTGCAAAACAGAATCGTTTTGATGCTGCTCTGCAAGAACAATGTGGCGAGCCAGACCCAGAAAAGGACAATCAGTGCTGTTTTACGCCGCCTGCGGAGGTTACCGAGGAGTTTCCTTGGTATGGAAGCGCCCTCTATGAGTATGAACGTGATCAGTGGTTGCCTCAGGCATATTATTCAGCCCCGGATTGCTTTGAAGAAGTAATAGAGGAAGAAATAATCGATGAAGATGGAGAATTAATTGAAGATTAACGCTCTCATTTAAGGGCTTTGAACATCGGGATGGCTGACCGCCATCCCTTTTTCTTTCTAAATTTACACCCGAAAAATTTAAAGAGGCCGCGGCTTCGCCGGGGCACTAGAGGATAAAATGGCAAAGTACAATCCGCAAGAGATCGAAACCAAGTGGCAAGCCTACTGGGAAGAACATCAGACTTTCAAGACGGGCACCGATAAGTCCAAGCCCAAGTATTACTGCCTGGACATGTTCCCGTACCCGAGTGGCGCAGGCCTCCATGTGGGCCACCCCGAAGGTTACACCGCCACCGACATCATCTGCCGCTACAAGCGCAGCCGCGGTTTCAATGTGCTCCACCCGATGGGTTGGGACGCTTTCGGCCTCCCCGCTGAACAGTACGCTATTCAGACCGGTACGCACCCGGCCATCACGACCAAGAAGAACTGCGACAATTTCCGCCGCCAGATCAAGCGCCTTGGCCTCAGCTACGACTGGAACAAGGAAGTCAACACCACCGACCCGAAGTATTACAAGTGGACGCAGTGGATTTTCAAGCGCCTTTACGGCACCTGGTTCGATGAAGACCAGCAGAAAGGCCGCCCCATCGAAGAACTCCCGATTCCTGCCGATGTCGAAGCAAAGGGCAAGGAAGAAGTCCGCAAGTACAAGGATTCCAAGCGCCTCGCTTACTACGCCGACGCTCAGGTGTGGTGGTGCAAGCATTGCAAGATTGTTTGCGCGAACGAAGAAGTCTTGAACGACGGCAGCCACGAAAAGTGCGGCACCAAGGAAGTGGAACGCCGTAACCTCAAGCAGTGGCTCATGCGCATTCCGCTGTATGGCGATCGCCTGCTGAAGGGCCTCGACAAGCTTGACTGGCCGCAGGGCGTGAAGGACATGCAGAAGAACTGGATTGGCAAGAGCTACGGTGCCGAAGTGGATTTCCCGATTGCCGACGCTAACGGCAAGCCGACCGAAAAGAAGCTCCGCGTCTATACCACCCGTTGCGATACGCTGTTCGGTGCAACCTACATGGTCGTCGCCCCGGAACACGCGATGGTGCCGGAACTCACGACTGCCGAACAGAAGGCCGCCGTGGAAGAATACGTGCACGCCGCCGCCTTGAAGAGCGACCTCGACCGTACGGAACTCGCCAAGGAAAAGACCGGCGTGTTTACCGGTAGCTACGCCGTGAACCCGCTCACCGGCACCAAGATTCCGGTGTGGGTCGCTGACTACGTTTTGACGGGCTATGGCACCGGCGCTATCATGGCCGTGCCTGCCCACGATACCCGCGACTTCGATTTCGCGAAGAAGTTTAATCTGCCGGTCATCTGCATCATGGAACCCGATGCAAGCTGCCCCGAGGACGTTCGCCCGAAGGTTCTCGCTGGCGAAGCTTGCTGGGCTGCCGACGGCACCTACATCAACAGCCAGAACGACACGCTTTGCCTGAACGGCCTCAACAAGAAGCAGGGCATCGCGAAGGTCATCGAATGGCTCGAAGCGAACAAGATCGGTAAGGCCACCGTGAACTACAAGCTCCGCGACTGGCTCTTCAGCCGTCAGCGCTACTGGGGCGAACCGTTCCCGATTATCCACTGGGAAGACGGCGAAATATCTACCGTCGATGATTCCGAACTTCCGGTGCTCTTGCCGGAACTCAAGGACTACAAGCCGGGTGACGGCGGACAGTCCCCGCTCGCAAACGCCACTGAATGGCTCCAGGTCACGGACAAGAACGGCCGCAAGGGTATCCGCGAGACGAACACCATGCCGCAGTGGGCAGGTTCTTGCTGGTATTACCTCCGCTACATCGACGCTTGCAACGGCGATGCATTTGTGGCAAAGGAACTCGAAAAGTACTGGATGCCGGTGGACCTCTATGTGGGCGGTGCCGAACACGCCGTGCTCCACCTGCTCTACAGCCGCTTCTGGCACAAGGTGCTCTTCGACCTTGGCCTCGTCTCTACCGACGAACCGTTCCAGAAACTCTTCAACCAGGGCATGATTCTCGCCTTCGCTTACGAAGATGCCGCTGGCTCCAAGGTCCCGACCGACGAAGTGGAAGAAAAGAACGGAAAGTTCTTCAAGAAGGGCACCGACATCGAGCTCAAGCAGATCGTGGCGAAGATGAGTAAGTCCCTGAAGAACGTCGTGAATCCCGATGACGTCGTGCGCGACTACGGTGCCGACAGCCTTCGTTTGTACGAAATGTTCATGGGCCCGCTCGACGCCGTGAAGCCGTGGCAGACCAAGGGCATTGAAGGCATGAACCGCTTCCTCGGCCGTGCCTGGCGCTCTGTGGTGGGTGATTCTGACGAAGCCCCGGTGTTCGTTGATGAAACTGCCCCTGAAGCCATCGAGAAGGTGATGCACCAGACCGTCATCAAGGTCACGAGCGACATCGAAAACATGAGCTTCAACACCGCGATTAGCCAGCTGATGATCTTCAACAACGAAATGATGAAGATGGACAAGCGCTACCGCGAACCGTGCGAAACCTTCGTCAAGCTGTTGCACCCGTTTGCCCCGCATATCGCCGAAGAAATGTGGAGCATCCTCGGTCACAACGAATCGCTCACGAACGTCGCCTGGCCCGAAGCCGACCACTCCAAAGCCGTGGAAAACACCGTCGAGGTCGTGTTCCAGGTGAACGGCAAGGTCCGCGCGAAGGCATCTGTCGCGAAGGACATGGACAAGGCCGCTTTGGAAAAGCTCGCCATGGACAACGACCGCGTGAAGGAATTCACCAAGGGTATGCAGGTCGTCAAGTCGATTGTTGTGCCGGGTAAGTTGGTCAACATCGTGGTGAAGTAATAAAGGGGGAGGAATCCCCCTCGCTTCAGCCCCGACCCCACCCTTATAATCACGCCCACTCATTTGAGTGGGCGTCTTTTATATAACCCGCCCTGGTCGGGTCTTCCGCTACCCCTTCTAACGGGCGCTCAGTCGCCGCGCCCGTAACGCCTGGGCTTTATCCCACCCGCCCGCCCTGAAATGAGTGGACAGAATACACAATTTTATTTTGTGTTATGCAATAAAATATTATGCTCGGATTGTATATTTACTAATGAATAAACTTAACAGAGTGATTTGTTATGAACCATAATATGTTTCGATTGGCTCGTCCCGTTAAATGGGATATTCTGGAAAATTTCTACAAGAATGTTGAGGGTGGTTTCGAAAAAGTCGAAAGGATGAAACGCTATTGTGAGTCTAATGAAGAAGAAAAAGTATTTGGAAAATACAGTAAATCGCAATTGCGTTATGCTGAGGTGAACAAAGAGTTTCTTTTTGATCGTTTGCTTAAATTGAACGATGAATTCGAGTGGACGAAAGAGAATGTTGATAAGTTGATTCGGCTTGACCAGCATATCCGTAAACTAGAAACCGAAATATATGAAAAATTTGTTCAGATAAAGCAAAACCTAGACAGCCTTATTGTGCAAGGCGTTGATGCTTATAAAGATTATCAGGTTGAAGCCAAGATTGATTATGATGTAAGCTCCATTGATGATGAGGAACATGAACATAAATATGATTGGCTTAATAGTTTGCTACAAGATTATACAGATTGGCACTCGATTAGGCAAGTCTTTTTCTGTAAATTCATGCACAAAAAGCAGATTTTTCCATTTCCTTCTCGGTTAAGTAAGCTTTTTCTTCCATCCATTCC
>NZ_FQWR01000019.1:0-74417 GCF_900129735.1 Fibrobacter sp. UWCM
AAAATAGGATGTGGAAACTCCACTTTTTGTTTATAGGGCCCAAAAGCGCAAAATTTCAGGCTCTTTTGATTTTACAGAAAGAAATTTACATCTTCGGGATGCAGGAAATGTACCTAAAAAACTACATTTCAACTCATGCTCACCTCACCCATCGACAACATTCTCGTAGAAAAAGCGAAACGCCAAATGCAGTTGTGCAACGGAGAGAACGTTGTCAAGACGTACAGAATTTCTTTGGGCAAGAATGTTGGGTTTTAAGGCGGAGCCGTAGCGAGGGGGAGGCTTCCCCCTACCCTTTCTCGCAAAATTTCATATATTATGCTTATACCGGTGAGGTTTATATGAATGCCATAAGACCCGTTTCAGACCTGCAAGATTGTCTCGAAGACATTTCCAAGACCGTCCACGAATCTGGACAGCCTGTGTTCTTGACTAAAGACGGCTATGGCGACATGGTTCTTATGAGCATGGAAGCGTTCGCCCATTTTCAAATTGAAAATGAAATCTACGCCAAATTGCACGAGGCCGAACTGCAGGCACAGGAATCCACCAAAAGATATACTTCAGAAGAAATCCTAAATTGGCGACATTAACTCATTAGCCAATATCATTTCATTAATTCGATAACGGCATCTACAAAAAAAGAGGTCGGTCGGAATTACTCCAAGTTCTAGAGCAGATAGGATTCAGAAACCCATGCTCTCTTCACCCATTGACAACATCCTCGTAGAAAAGGCGAAACGCCAGATGCACTTGCGCAAAGGCGAGAACGTCGTCAAGACGTACAGGATTTCGCTTGGCAAGAATCCCGTGGGAGCGAAGGTCAAGTCCGGCGACAACAAGACGCCCGAGGGTAACTACACCATCGAACTTCACAATCACAAAAGCGTCTTTCATTTATCGCTCCGGATTTCGTACCCGAACGCGGAGCAAATCAAGGCCGCAAAAGAAGGCAATTACGAAACCGGCGGCGACATCATGATTCACGGCTATCCAAACAAAGTTCCGGCATTCCTCTTTAAATTCTGGCACAAGTGGAAAGACTGGACAGCCGGCTGCATCGCCGTCACGAACGACGAAATCGAAGAAATCTACGCCGCCGTCAAGGACGGCACGCCGATAACCATCAAGCCTTAGAAGCTGGCTTTTAGGGCGAAGCCCTACCCTAACAAATCAAGCATCTGCCGGGGCGTGACAACAACAGGTGTCTCAGGGAAATGCTTAACATTTCCCGTCACAAGATGCGTTTCGACTGTTTTGCCGTGTGCTAACGCGACTGCATAAAAAACAATGTCCTTGGGGTCCGGCATCGATTCGCGAATTTCAACCAAGTCAGATTCCATCACGCAAAGGCGATTGATTTGCAACAAAGTTTCAGCGATTCTTACAGGCGAAAATCCGAATTTAGGTCTGTTGAGAACAACCCTATATTCCTCAAGAATTTCTTCATTCAAAACAGGAACAATCCGCCCATCAAATACAGCCTGCATAACGAGACCCGGAACAGAATCCCATTTCAGAAAAGCAGACACAAGAACATTTGTATCGATTACAGCATAATGCTTCATCGACCATTCCTTGCCGCATCGATTTCAGCATTGATTTCGTCCAAAGACATTTCCGAAGCGCCCGCACGAGCCGCATCAGCGGAAAGTTGCTGCATGGTATTCAGCATCCTGCCGGCCATTGTCCGTCTAGAAGCATCATAAAAAGTTCGACGTTCTGCCACAAACTGCGGAACAGTTGCGGAAGAAACCTCAAACGGAATTCGACGTTCACGCACAACCGCACGAGCGAAGACATTGATAGCCGTCGTCATGGACATGCCGAATTCTTCGCACAATTCGTCAAATTCCTTTTTAAGGTCGGATTCCATCCTGATGCTGAATGTAGTCTGCGACATAAAACGCCTCTTTAGGTTTCATTACATACCAAATATACACAAAAACGCACCTAAAAGTAACCTCATTGATAAATTATGTAAATTTTTGGGGTTTTAGGGCGGATAGGATTCACAAACCCATGCTCACCTCACCTATCGACAACATCCTCGTAGAAAAGGCGAAACGCCAGATGCACTTGCGAAGCGGCGAGAACATCGTCAAGACGTACAGAATTTCTTTGGGCAAGAATCCCGTGGGAGCGAAGATCAAGTCCGGCGACAACAAGACACCCGAGGGCAATTACACCATCGAACGTCACAACCCCAAAAGCATTTTTCATCTATCGCTGAGAATTTCGTACCCGAACGAGGAGCAAATCAAGGCCGCGAAAGAAGGCAACTACGAGCCTGGCGGAGACATCATGATTCACGGCTACCCGAACAAGGTTCCGGCGTTTTTATTCAAATATTGGCACAAGTGGAAGGACTGGACCGCAGGCTGCATCGCGGTCACCAACGACGAAATCGAAGAAGTCTACGAAGCAGTAAAAGACGGCACGCCGATAACAATTCTACCTTAATCCACTATGGATATCAAAGTTCTCCGGGCAACAGAAGAATGGCAACGTGCGGGCGCGTACTCCGTGCGCATCCAGGGCATGAACCGGCAGCACCACATTTCGCTCCGCGAGGAGTTCGACGAGCACGACGGCGACGGCACCAAGTACATTGTCTTGCTGGATGACGAATATCCGGTTGCCACCTGCCGTTTCTATGAAATTGACGCAGACACGGCAACCATCGGCCGCGTGGTCGTTCTGCCGGAATATCGCGGACAGAAGCTCGGCGCCATGGCCGTGCGCGAAGCCGAAAAATGGATTGACGAATGCGGCTACAAGCAGATCGTCATCGACAGCCGCATCGAGGCGGTCGGCTTTTACAAAAAACTCGGTTACAAGAGTGCCGGCGAAATAACTCACCAATCCGGCGTCTTCGAATGCACTCGGATGAAGAAAGTTTTATAGCGAAAACCGCGTAGTGCCAGACGGTTACCCGCGATACCTGGTTTTATACCCGCGGTTCTCGGCAGGGCGCAGGTCGTTGGGGTACATCACGTCGGTGTAGATGTCTTCTTGCAGTTTTTTCACGAGCTTGTACACTTCGGCGTAATTGGCGATGCTGTCGATGGAAATGCCCGCATTAGTCGACCTTCCTCGCCCGTTCAGCGTCGCCGGGTTCGCCTGGGCCGAGGTCGTGATGATATCGCCCACGCCAAACCACTGGTCAAAAATGCCGCGGTGCAAATCTACGTGCGAAAGTTCCGCGAAAGGCTTTGACTTGTATGTTCTTGCGAAGATTCCGCCGGAAGCATAGATGGCCTTGTCCGTGACGATATAGGCCGTATTGCGATACCGCCTGAACGAGAGCAGCGCCCCGCCCAGGTAAATCCATACGGGCATCAGGTGGAGAGCCATGAAGGGAACGATAAAGAAGGCTGCTTCGTCCGCCTTATCCGAAGAGAAAGCCGCCCCGATAAAGAACATGTCGAAAAGCCCCCACAATACCGCAAACGGGAGTAGCGGATTGAAAATGCATTCAAAAATGAAGCACCTCTTGTCGGGCTTGCCGGCATAGAGAATTTTTTCGTCTTTTCCGATCAAAAGTGAAAGTTCGTTGTCCATAATTTTCGCGCCTCAAAAAAATCACTCTCCATTAATATAAACAAAGGTCGCCCAAATAGGCGACCTTCTATCATAAAAAGTGTATTTATTACCCGAGGCGCTTGTTGACTTCGTCCCAGTTGACGATGCTCCAGAGCGCCTTGAGGTAATCCGGACGGCGGTTGCGGTAGTCGATGTAGTAGGCATGTTCCCACACGTCGAACGTGAGGAGCGGCTTGAGGCCCTTGGTAAGCGGGTTCTGGGCGTTGCCTTCCTGCGTAATCACGAGCTTGCCGCTTGTATCGGCGGAGAGCCAGACCCAGCCGGAACCGAAGAGGCCTGCGCCCTTCGCCTGGAATTCTTCCTGGAACTTTTCGAAGGAACCGAAATCGCGTGCGATGGCTTCGGCAATCTTGCCCGAGGGGGCGTTGCCGGCCTTCGGGGCGGCAAACTGCATAAAATACATGGAGTGGTTCAGGAACTGGCCCGCGTTGTTGAAAACGCCGCCTTCGGAGGTCTTCACGATGTCTTCGAGGGACTTGCCTTCGAAGGCGCTGCCCGGAAGCGCCGCGTTCAAGTTGTTCAGGTAGGTCTGCAGGTGCTTGCCGTAGTGGAACTCGATGGTTTCGGCGCTGAGGGCCGGGGCCAGGTCCGCCGCTGCATACGGGAGGGCGGGCATTTCAAATTTTCCGTTTTTCTGTTCTGTCATTGTGTCTCCTTTTCGCGGCTACGCCGCGGTGTGAGGTGAGAAATGTGAGATGTGCAGTGAGTAATTATAATTTCACATTACACACTCCACATTACACATCAATTAGATGCTTGTCTCTATATAGTCTCGTCTAAACGTGCCGTTGCCGAGCAAAATGTCGATGGGCAACTTCTTGAATTCGTATTCGTAGGGCGGCTGCTTCCAGGCGAAATCCTTCGGGTACTCGTTGAAGATGTACTGCAAGAGCTTCACCGCCATGTCGAAACTGCGGAACTTGTCGCGGTCGAGCACGTGAATCTGCGCGCCCCCGCAAATCTGGCCCGCGCCCTTGTGGAACGTGGGCTGGAAGTAGTTTTCGCGGAAATACACGCCGGGCAATTTCAATCCGTTCATGTACTTGCAGAGCTTGACTGCATCAATGAACGGCGCACCGAAAATCTCGAAGGGGCGGGTAGTGCCGCGGCCTTCGCTCACGTTGGTCGCCTCGAAAAGGCACATGCCGGGGTAAACGATGGCGGTATCGAGGGTCGGCATGTTCGGGCTCGGCAAAATCCACGGAAGACCCGTCTGGTCGTACCACATCTTCTTATCGTAGCCTTCCATACCGAGCACGTAGAGTTCGCACTTGGGGAAGCGCTCTTCCTTGAACTGAACCGCCAGTTCGCCGATGGTCTTCGCGTGGCGCGTGCGGATGCTGTGCAGGCCCACGAAACTCGTGTAGTTGAGGTCCAGCACCGGGCCTTCCTCGTCAATGCAGTTGATGGGGTTCGGGCGGTCCACCACAATCACGGGGATTCCGGCCTTCTCGCAGGCTTTCATACAAAGGAACAAGGTCCAGATGAAGGTGTAGTATCGGGCGCCAACGTCCTGCAGGTCCACAAGCATCATGTCCACGTGGCTGAGCATCTCGTGCGTGGGTTCGCGGTGTTCGCCGTACAGGCTATAGACGGGTATGCCCAGTTCGGGGTCGGTGTAGCCCTCCCATTCGATCATGTTGTCTTGTGTGTGGCCCTTGATGCCGTGCTGCGGGCCAAAGAGCGCCGAAAGCTTGAACAGCTTGCCGTCGTATTCCTTCAGGAGGTCGAGGGTGTAGTGCAGGTCCGGGAGTACCGATGCCGGGTGGAGGACGGCGCCGAGGCGCTTGCCCTTGAGGTTAGCGGGGAAAGCCTTTTCAAAACGTGTAAGAGCGAGTGAAACCATAGTCATTAGTTGTTGGTCATTAGTAATTGGTCATTAGTTTTCAAGAAAATACAAATAAAAGGGACATGGCAGGGCCCGGAAACGAAAAAAATTTCAAAAATGGCACAAAATGACAAAATGAATTTTTTATTTTTGGGATAGAAACAAAAACAAACAGGATAGTATTATGGCATATCTGAACAAAGTGATGCTCATTGGCAATATCGGTAAGGACCCTGAAATTCGTATGGGCCAGAACGGCGGACGCAAGCGCGTCTCGTTCTCGCTCGCCACCAGCCGCCGCTACCGCGACAACAACGGTGAACAGAAGGAACAGACGGACTGGCACAACATCGTGGGCTGGGGCAAGATTGCCGACATCGTCGAGCAGCTCGGAATCCACAAGGGCATGAGCCTCTACGTGGAAGGCACCCTCACCAACCGCAGCTGGACCGACCAGAACGGCCAGAAGCGCTACGTGACCGAAGTGAACATGGACACCTTCCAGCTTCTCGGACCCCGTGGCCAGGGTGGCGCTCCCGGTGCCGCACCCGCAAGCTCGTACAACCAGCAGAACAGCTACTCCCCCGCCCAGAACTCGGCTCCCGCGTACGACGCCCCGATGGATGGCGACGGCGACGACCTGCCGTTCTAGTAGCGCAGTCCTATGAACCAGGACGTAGCCAATATTGCATTGATGTTCGTGCTCCCGCTCGGAGTGACGTTTATTACCATACTCCAGTCAGCGGCTGCCGAACGCAATACGCACAAGATTATAGGGGCAATCCTCTCGCTGTTCATCGTCGTGATGGACTGCCTGTTCTATTTCTCGAAGAATTCCTTCATCAGCTACAATGCCGATGGAGGGCTTCTCCTTGCATTCGCAAGCCTCATGCTCTTCGGCGTGCTCTACACGGTACGCAGCGAAGATATGCCCGCGAAATTCGCGAACGGGCTCTTTACCGCATTCATGCTCGCCGCATTTGTCGGCATCGCCTACTGGGAACGCCCGACGCTCCTGGTCACTTCGGAATATACGCCGGCAGAACTCGCCGCGCAGAACGCGAAGTACCAGGACTACATCGCATCGTTCCAGAACGGTGAAGGCGGCAAGTGGCAAGAGGCCCCGAAGGCACCTGCCGCAAGGAACGGTGGAGCCAACGCCCAAGCGAACTCTCCGGCGCAAAAAACGCAGATGTCCGAGGCTTCGCTCTCCAGGCTCGAGAAGTACATCACTGAATGTACGAAGGTCATTGACCGCATGAACGCCATCATGGCGAGCATCGAGAACTTCGGCACGCTCCCTGCAAACGTGAGCGAATCCGAGCGCGAAAAGAAGAGCCAGCAGGCGCTCGCCATCAACAACAACGCGACCGCGCTCAACAAGAAGACTCTCGGGCTTTTCCACCCGCACGAATCGAGCGAGGCGCATTCCGAAATTATACAGGCGAGCGAAAGCGTCCGCCTTGCCGCCTATTCGCTGTACACCTACGCCCTGCAAGAAAACGCAGAAGAGCAGGCGAACCAGTACAGGCAATGCCGCAACCAGATTGCGCAGGCCAGGGCTTCCCTGGAGCGTTTCTGGATCGACATACAGAACTTAAAATCAAACAACCAACCTCAACAAGAAGATAACTAAAGGTTAATTATGATTCGCAACGTTGCCATCATGGGCGCAACCGGCGCCGTGGGCCAAGAAATCCTCTCCATCCTCGAGGAACGCAACTTCCCGCTGCAGAGCCTCAAGCTCCTCGCCTCCGAGCGCAGCGCGGGCAAGGAATTCAAGTTCAAGGGCGAAACCCTCAAGTGCGAAGTCCTGAACAAGGATTCCTTCAAGGGTATCGACCTGGTGCTCAGCTCCGCCGGTGCCGCGATTTCCCAGGAATTCGCCCCCATCGCCGTCGAGAACGGCGCCGTGGTGGTGGACAACACCAGCTTCTTCCGCATGGACCCGAAGGTCCCGCTGGTCGTGCCCGAAGTGAACCCCGAAGACATCAAGCTCTACAAGGCTGAAAATGGCGGCAAGGGAATTATCGCCAACCCGAACTGCACGACCATCATGATGGTTGTGGTCTTGAACCCGATCGAGAAGATTTCTCACATCAAGAAGATTCACATTTCTTCTTACCAGAGCGCGAGCGGCGCAGGTGCCATCGCCATGGAAGAGCTCAAGCAGCAGTACAAGGACATCATCGAGACGGGCACCACCACGCACATCAACAAGTTCCCGTTCCAGCTCGCGTACAACGTGATTCCGCAGATCGACAAGATGACGGAAAACGACTACACGAAGGAAGAAATGAAGATGTTCAACGAAACGCGCAAGATTATGCACTCCGACGTGCGTACCAGCGCTACCTGCGTGCGCGTGAGCTCGCTGCGTTCTCACTCCGAATCCGTGTGGTTCGAGACCGAGCGCCCGGTTTCCGTCGAAGAAATCCGCAACGCTTTGAAGAACGCCCCGGGCGTGACCCTCAAGGACGATCCGCAGAACTACGTCTACCCCATGCCGCTCGAAAGCGCCGGCAAGGACAACGTGTTCGTTGGCCGTATCCGCAAGGACCTCGCTGACGAGAACAGCAACACGCTGTGGCTCACCGGAGACCAGATCCGCAAGGGCGCTGCTCTCAACGCCGTGCAGATTGGCGAGATTCTCGCTAAGGGCGTGTAATTAAAGATGTCATCCCCGCGAAGGCGGGCGGACAGCACTTAGCACTTTAGCGCTTAGTGCGCATGGCCACCAAGGTGGGGATCTTCTATTACAAGCATCAAGAAGCCGTCCCGCAAAGGACGGCTTTTTTACATAGAATTCTTCTTCAGCAAAAACTAGCGAAGCACTGACCTCGACAGCATTCTGCCGTCCTGTTCCAGCATGAACAGGGACATACCGCGTGTTTCTGCTGCGCCACTCAAGTCAACCTGATGAACGCCTTCGCCCATCATGCCAAGAGTAATTGTCTTTAACAGGCGTCCCTTCAAATTGTAAACCTTAACGTTGGTCTCCCCCAAACGGGAAAGCGTTACCATTGCCTGCAGGTTCTGGCGGTTCCCATACAGTTTCAAGCCGTTCGCACCCATCGCTACAACCATATCGGGTTTCACCACCTTTACAGGAGGCTCAACTTCAGGAATTTCGGGAAGCACTCCTGTGGTAAACACAAGGTGCGGGAAGGAGAGCGTATCGCCCACCAGCCAGAATTTTTCGAAGTCATTCCAGCCCTTGTAAAGGGCAGACGCCTTCATGTCAGCAAAAGCGGTTTCCTTTGCAGAAGAGTCAGCCTCGAACTCGCAACCATCTTTATTGTAGAGAGCTTCTTTTACGGTGCCCGAATTATTCACAACGAAGCAACCCGGGGCTTCATAATCAGAAGACGACGCAATCAACTTCCCTGCAAAGAATACATTTTCAAGGTATTGCCTGTTTGCAGAAGCAAAACCGCCAAATTCAATTCGTCCAGAAACGTCCCCCGAAGCATAAGCGTTCTTGATTGTTCCAGAATTACTCGAAACAAATCCGCCCGGCGTAAACTCGCTATTGACATTGCCGGTGGTATAGGCGTTATTGATATAACCGTTATTAGCACCGACAAAACCACCTGCGGTAAACGAGGAGGTATAGCCCTTTATGTTTCCAAGATTTCCTGTAGAATAGGCATAGAGTATTTCACCCCAATTTTCCCCAACGAAGCCACCGAACACGGAATAAGAGCGAACATCGCCAGTAGCATAGCAATTGTGGATTTTTCCGTTATTGACACCTACAAAGCCACCAGCCTTCATTCCGCCAACCACCTCGCCGGCAGCGTAGCTATTCGTGATGATTCCTGTACTGTCGTTTTGGCCGACAAAGCCACCGAAGGTATCACCCGAAGCACGCTCCCCATTAAGCACATGGCCTGTCGCATAGCTGCTGTCAATTTTTCCGCTATTCCAGAGTACAAAACCGGCAAGTCCATTAAATGCATCGACATCGGCTTTCGAATACGACTTCGAGATCGTTCCCACATTGTACACAACAAAGCCAGAAACAAATCTTCCCGGGAAAGAATCGGACGACACAGAACCTTCTACATAGGAATCCCTGATGATGCCGGCATTGTATACCGCGAAACCTCCACTACTGTCAGAATGAACATTGGTTTGAGCATTACAATTTTCAATGACTCCTGTAGTATCGTTCACACCGACGAATCCAGCCGCCCCGCGAAATTCAGAAAATACCGAGTCAGCATCAACACTGGAGTTTTTGACAACGCCGCTATTGAAGCCAACCAGGCCGCCCGTTTTTTCATTCATCGAAAAAATGGAAGCATGCGAGACACACGAATCAATAATCCCGGAATTATTGCCAGTCACTCCACCGAGAAAACGGTTTCCGTGATCAAGGACTCCATCAACTTCAGCGGAAATGATTGTGCCCTGATTGACACCGGCGACGAGACCGAGGTTATTCCCGTAATAAGAAGACCTCATGTCGGCATTCACTTTCACATTGCGAATAACAGATTTCTCTCCGGCATTGTAGCCGACTATTCCGCCAACAAAGTCACGATCGTTAATCCCCCGAACAACTCCGCTGAAATCGACATTTTCGACAGTTCCATCTTCATTAACTCCCACGACCCCACCAGTATTGCCAGGAGCACTGACCGTATCACGCACAAGTTCAATATTTTCAATCAGCCCGGAATTCATTACGGCAACCGACGCTGCCGCCCAGACAAAACGGACCGAGATGAAGCAATCCGCCATTTTAAGGTTCTTGACGACGCCCGAAGAACCAATCCCCATAAACAGGGCCGTAGAACGTTCATCTTTTGTTTCCGAATACAGGTGCGATATAGTATGGTCTGCACCATCAAATACACCGCCAAACTCAGACTGTTCCGTCCCGTAATATGCCGCCCCTATCGGCAGGAAGCCTGCGGTAGAATCTACCTCGCTCTTTTCGTTTCGCGAAGCAGAAGCATCGATATCGGCAACTAGAACATAATGGCCGTCCATGCCGTAGTCGCCTAAACCCACAGCCTTGAGGTCCTCGTAATCGGCGACCTGCCATGGGGATTCTGCTGTTCCCGCGCCCGCCATATTGCCGTTAGTGGCAAGGCATGGCACTGCCAGCAAAGCCCCCCAAAAAACAGAAAGTTTATTTGTCATATTTCCTCCTTCTTAAAATATCACTTTCCGAGTTGGTCCGGGTTCAGGCACTTGAGTTCGTCAATCACGAACAGGCCGTCCTTGCGAATGAGCTTGTCGTCGAACCAGATTTCGCCGCCGCCGTATTCCGGGCGCATGATGAGCACCAGGTCCCAGTGGATAGCAGAATTGTTGCCGTTCGGGGCTTCCTCGTAGCACATGCCGGGCGTAAAGTGGATGCTGCCCGCAATCTTCTCGTCGAAGAGGATGTCGCACATCGGCGCATTCACGAACGGGTTGAAACCGATGGCGAACTCGCCCACGTAGCGCGCGCCCTCGTCGGTATCGAGGATGGCGTTGAGTTGCGCGTTGTCGCCCGTTTCGCAGGTGGCGTCCACAATCTTCCCGTCCTTGAATTCCAGGCGGATGTTGCTGAACTGCTTGCCCTCGTAGAGCGTGGGCGTATTGTAGTGGATTACGCCGTTGATGCTGCCACGCACCGGTGCGGTGTAGACTTCACCGTCCGGGATGTTCATGTTGCCGCAGCACGGAATCGCGGGGATATCCTTGATGCTGAACGTGATGTCGGTGCCGTTTGCCACGAGGCGCACCTTGTCGGTACGGTTCATGAGATTCACGAGATTCTGCGCGGCGCGGCCCATGCGCGGGTAGTCCGCGAGGCAAGCCTGGAAGTAGAAGTCCTCAAACGCTTCCGTGCTCATCTTCGCGCCCTGCGCCATGGAGGCGTTCGGCCAGCGGAGTACGCACCAGCGCGTCTTGTTCACGCGGTAGTCGAGCGTTTCCTTAGTCATCTTGCGGTACATGAGCATCTTCTCATCGCTCACGTCGCAATTTTCCATAAAGTTGTCGGCCCCACGGATGGCGATGTAGGCCTGCATCTTCTTCATTTCGGCAAGGGCAAGTTCGGCCTCGACCTTCATCTGGGCTTCGCTTGCGGAAAGAAGCATCTGGCGACGCACGCGGCTCTTGGAATTGCGCACGAAGGCGTTTCCGCCCACCTTCTCGACAGCCTTGATGAGCTCGGTAGAGACTTCGTCGGGCGTGTCGGTGGTTTCGATAAGGATGTTCTCGCCCGCCTTGAGGGCAAGTGCATTGTTAATCAGGTTTTCGGCAAGTTTTGTAATGCGCGGATCAGTCATTTTAAATTCTCCAATTTGTTTCGGGAATGAATATAGAAAATATGGCGTTTACAATCAAATAAAAGGAATTCCGGCAGCCGCCAGCCACCGGAATGGTATCATTTACAGGATTTTAGAGTCTTATTCGGTGAACGTGAAGGGTATGGTCACCGTGGTGTTTCCGGACTTGACTTTGCTGAATGTCCAGCGACCGACAGCATTCTTGATTTCGCCATCGAATTCGCCGATGCCCGTAGTGGACGAGACAACCGCGATGCTGATGACCTCGCCGCCCGGGGCAATCGTGAACTTGAGCGTCACCTTGCCTTCCAAGCCCGGTTTTTTCTTCAGGTACTTATTGTAGATATGGCGTAGCCCGGGTGTACGTGTGCGCACGACCTTCATGATATCGGAGGCAGATCGCGAGGAGTTCCCTGCACCCATGTCGATATCGCGCACGGAAGGGGTCTTCATATTTCCCTTCATGGACTTCGTATTGATTCCACCACCCGAACCGCCGAACAGGTTTCCGAGCGCCCCATCGATTCCGCCGCCACCCCCAGAAGCGACAGCCTCGTTAAAGGCTCCATCGACCTTTCCGGCCCTCACGCCAATATGCGTCTTTCCCGTAGTCTGCAAGCCGTTCGTGTTCTTGAGGATTTTATCTATGTCTCTCGCGAACTTCTGGTCGTTCATGAGGTTGTATGCCGAAGCTGACGCGTTCTTGGTCATTGACGCGAGTTCCTTGAGGACGCCCCTTGTCTTGGGCGCGTTCGGCTTCCCCTGATTCTTGGGCTTGCCACCGCCGGGCCTGTTGTTCTTTTTTGCGATGTCTTTCGGTTTCTTATCCTGTTTCTTTTCCTGCTTTTTTTCTTCTTTCTTATCGACAATGTCGATTTTTGTTTCGATTTCCAAACTGGAGGTTTTCTCGAACATCATATCGTCGATAATAACCTCGTATGTCGTGGCCCAGAAACTCAGAGCGAGCGCGACAAGAAGCGAGACGCCGGAGATGCGTCCGAGCCGCTTGTCGGAATCAGGCATGAGCGAAGCCACGAATTCTTCCGTGGTCTGTTTTTTCGGTTTCATGATTTTATCCTCCCCCTCTTGCGAGGGAATTGATGGTTTATGGTTTATTTTGGGGGTGATTTTCTGGGGGTAATTTTTCAAGGCAAAAAGTGAACCTATAGCCTTGCGGTCAAGGCTTCAATTTTGCAAAAATGCAATACCGGGGAAAGGGCTTGATAACCAGGCCTTTAGCACAAACTAACGATGTACGGGGGATTTAGACGACAATCATCGAAGGAATTACTTTATCCAAAACACCATTCCCGAATCCGTTCCTTCACTCAGATTCAAGACAAATTGTTCTTCTCTGATTTTAAACTATAAAGAAAAATCGGAACGGATTCACCCGAACGGGTAAACAAATTTTCAACATTTGAATTGTAAATTCCGACAAAAAGTGGCAGTACCAATAAGTACAAGGGCTGCGCGCGTTTTTGCTGATACGGCGAAGTCCTGCAACTTTACAAAAAGTTATTGCAAACAGATTTATTCCACCTTGTAGGCATATTTTGTTTACGTTCTAGAGTTTTAAACGGCTCTAGAGCGCACAACCAGGCCTGTCGCGGGCCGCAGGCATGGCCGTTTGTTATATTTTACACACTATGAAGCTTTTACCGACCCCACCCGACTTGAACCGTATCGCGCGCCCGAACTGGATTGAAATCAATCTTGACGCACTCTGCAACAACATTCAATTCATCCGCAGCCAGATTCCGGCAAACACGAAGATTCTGTTGCCCGTGAAGGCCGACTCCTACGGGCACGGGAGCCTCGCCTGCTCGTTTGCCGCGAAGTTCGGCGGTGCGGACTACCTGGGTGTCGCCCACATCAGCGAGGGCATGCTGCTCCGCCAGTACGGTATGGACTTGCCTATCCTGGTGCTCGGCCCCTGCACTCCAGCAGACTTCGCCTACTTCGTGGAGTTCCAGCTTACTGCTGCCATCACGGACATCCGTACCGCCATGGCGTTCGACCAGTTCCTGAGCGAAACGGGTACGACCTGCAAGGCACACCTCGCGATTGATACGGGCATGAACCGCTACGGTTTCGATGCCGAGGACTTCAACAACATCCGCGCGGCACTGAGCCTCAAGAGCCTGAAATTCGAGGGGATGTTCACGCACCTCGCCACGGCCGACATGCCGGGGAACCCGAAGACGGATATCCAGATACAGCGATTCACGCGACTCGTGGACGTGCTGGAAGCCGAAGGACTCCGCCCCGAAATCTGCCACTGCAGCAGTTCCGCAGGCACGCTCACTCGCCCCGAGAGCCACTTCGACATGGTGCGCCCGGGCCTTGCGCTCTACGGCTACAACTGCATGGGAGCGGCACCCTCCCCGTGGCCCATCAAGCCCGTCATGAAAATCAAGAGCACCATCCGTCACATCCACGACGTGAAGCCCGGCGAGACGGTGAGCTACGGCGGTTACTGGATGGCTCAGCAGCCCACACGCATCGCCACCATCGCCATCGGTTACGGCGACGGCTACCTGCGCGGCGAGTATAACAAGGGATTTGTCTTTATCCGCGGGCAGCTGTGCCCGATTCTCGGACGCGTCTGCATGGATGCGACGATGGTCGACGTGAGCCACATTCCCGACGTGCAGGTCGGCGAAACTGTCGACGTGGTAAACGGCGAGCTCGACTTCCGCATTTCGATGGAAAGTGTCGCCGACGACCACCACACGATTCCGTACGAACTAACAAGCCGCGTGGCGCGCCGCCTGTACCGCAAGTACTTCTGGAAGAACCGCCTGGTTCGCTGGGATTACCTGAAGCAGGAATTCGGCGTGCAGGACTATAAAGAATATCCTTTACGATAGAGACGCGTTTATCGCATATAAAAAAGGCTCCCGAGGGAGCCTTTTAATTTGTTTGCAAAGTAGGACCTTAGAGACGCTTGAGAACCGCGGCGGCGTGGTGGATAAAGCCTTCTTCGGTAGCGACGGCGGCAATGGCCTTCGCGTTCTTCTTGATGGCCTTCTCGCTGTAGCGGATGATGCTCATGCGCTTCAGGAAGTCGTACACGCCGAGCGGGCTGAAGAAGCGGCCCGTGCCGTTGGTAGGCAGCACATGGTTCGGGCCCGCGAAGTAGTCGCCCACCGGCTCGCTGGACCACGGGCCGATAAACACCGCACCCGCGTTCTCGATCTGCGCCGCCATGGATTCGGCTTCGCTGGTCATCACTTCCAAATGTTCCGGAGCGATGCGGTTCGCGATTTCCACGCCGTCGAACCAGTCCTTCACCACGAGGATGCGCCCGAAGTTGCCGAGCACCTTCTCGAGGAGTTCGCGCTTCGGGGAATTTTCGACCTGGATATCCACGCAGGCGCTAATCATCTGGGCGGTTTCCATGTTGTCGGTAATGCAGATGGCCGCTTCGAAGCCAGAACCATGTTCAGCTTGGCTCAAGAGGTCTGCAGCAACGAAGTCCGGATCGCAAGTATTGTCTGCCATCACGAGCACTTCGCTGGGGCCAGCCACCATGTCAATATCCACGACGCCGAAGACTTCCTTCTTGGCGATGGCCGCAAACACGTTGCCCGGGCCCACAATCTTGTCGACGCGTTCCACGACGGTCTTGCCCTTCGCATCCTTCGCGCCGTAGGCCAGCAAGCCAATCGCCTGGGCGCCACCGATGTGGTAGACTTCATCAATGCCGAGTTCCTGGAGCACGAAAGCCACAGCGCGGTTGATTTCGCCCTTGATGGGAGTCACGACCACGATGTCTTCCACGCCGGCAACGAGAGCCGGGACCGCGTTCATGATGACGGTGCTCGGGTAGATGCCCGCACCGCCCGGCACGTAGAGGCCCACGCGCTTCATCGGGCGGATACGCTGGCCGAGAACAACGCCGTCGGCACCCTGCATGGGCCAAGATTCTTCCATCTGGTTCTTGTGGAAGTCGCGCACGTTCTTGATGGCCTGCTTCAGCGCCTTCTGCAGTTCCTTCGGGCACTTGGCGGCAGACTTCGCGATGGCGGAAGCCGGCACGCGGATGTTCTTGCCCTTCAAGCCGTCGAACTTCTGGGCGTATTCCGTCGCCTTCGCGATGCCACCCTTCTTGATGTCGGCAAGGATCTGCATCACCTTGTCGTGAATTTCCTTGCTCGGGGCGACTTCGCGCCCGCAAATGCGTTCAATTTCAGCAGATTTCGGAGTGACTTTCGTAATAATCATGATTGATAACTCCATTGTTAAAGGTATAACGTCATAGCGGACTCGATCCGCTATCTAGATTCCGGGTCAAGCCCGGAATGACGATACATTCATCTTTTACGTCTCGTGATGTCGGCGAGGTTCCTCACCTTGCGGGCACTCAACTTCTTGGCCTTCGCCGGAGCGGGTTCCTCTTCCTTCGCGGCGCTTGCCTGCCCCGCAACCGCAACCGACTTCACGTCGATATGCTTGTACGCGCTCTCGATGACCTTGTTGTCCACGAGAATCTTGTACGTGAGGCCGTCCACGAACGCCATCCAGCTCGCCTCGATGATATTGCTCGAGACGCCGACCACGTTCCAGTAGCCCTTCTCGTCGCCAAACGTCGTCCACACGCGCACCGTCGCATCGGATGCCACCTTGGAACCGAGCACGCGCACCTTGTAGTCGTCGAGCTTGACCTTCGCCATGTTCGGGAAGAACGGGAGCAAAGCCTTGCGGAGAGCCGCGTCGAGAGCGTTCACCGGGCCGTCGCCCTCGCTCACCTGATGGCTTATCTTGTCGCCAATCTGGAGCTTGACGGTCGCCTGCGAAACGGACACGCCCTGAGTCGTCTTGTCTTCAATGACGCGGTAGCCCAGAACCTTGAACGGCTCCTGCACCATGCCCAAGTGGCGGTACACGAGCAGCTTGAAACTCGCCTCGGCGCTGTCGAAATGCCAGCCCGCATTCTCGCGTTCCTTGATGAGCGTGAGCAGCTTGCCCACCACCGGGTCCTTCTTGTCGATGCCCGGCTTGATGGCCCTGAGCTTTTCCACCACAAGGGAACCGCCCGCCTGGTCGCTCGTGACGAACACGCGGTCGTTACCCACGGCATGCGGGTCGATATGCTCGAAACTGCGGCTCACCTTCATCACGCCGTCAATGTGGGCACCGCCCTTGTGCGCAAACGCCGCATCGCCCACATACGGGGCGTGCACGTCGCTCGGCAGGTTCACAATCTGGTCCACGTTGCTGCTCAACTGGCGCAGCCTTGCAATCTTTTTCGCGGCAAAGAACTTCGCGCCCATCTTGAAATGCAAGTCTGCAGCGATGGTCGTGAGGTTCGCGTTTCCGCAACGCTCGCCGTAACCGTTCACCACGCCCTGCACCATCGTAGCGCCGCTCTTCACGGCAAACAGGCTGTTGCACACGCCCAGGCCCGCGTCGTTATGCACGTGAATGCCGATAGGCGTCGAAACGACCTTCTGCACGTCCTTCATAATCTTCTCGATTTCCCACGGCATGGTGCCACCGTTGGTATCACAAAGTACAATACAGTCCGCGCGGCCGCGCTCAGCCGCCTTCAGCGTCTCGAGAGCGTACTGCGGGTTCGCCTTGTAGCCGTCAAAGAAATGTTCCGCATCGTAAATCACCTCTTCGGAATGGTCCTTGAGGTAGTCGACGGAAGACTCGATCATGTCGAGGTTCTCCTCGAGCGTCGTGCGGATGACATCCGTGACGTGCAAATCCCAGCTCTTTCCAAAAATCGTCTTGACCGGGGCGCCCGACTTCACGAGCGCCTGCAGCAGCGGGTCCTTCTCGGGCAGCACCTTCGGGCGGCGCGTGGAACCGAAAGCAGCGATCTTCGCGTGCTTCAGTTTGACTTCCTTGATTTTCTGGAAGAATTCCTCGTCGGTCGGGTTACTCGGATTGGGCCAGCCCCCTTCGATGTAGTCAAAACCGAAATGGTCAAGAATTCGCGCAATCTGCAGCTTGTCGGCGAGAGAAAGGCTTATCTTGCGGTCTTGGTTACCGTCGCGGAGGGTTGTATCGTATAAAAAAACTTTCATGGGCACAAAGATAGAAAATAATGCTATTCCTTTTTGAAATATACCCTCTGCAAATCATAAGATATTTCATCTTTGTGCGCTTTGTAAAATAAGATTTTTATTGCAACGACATGCTTTAAGGCTTCGGAAAGATCCATCTTGGCCCCCCAACCACCTTGTTTAAACTTATTCCATGAATAACAATCACTCATAAGCGTAGAAGACGGAATCGCATGAACTTGGAAGAAATCATCATCAAGTGCAGATTTAAGAGAATCACCCATGTCAAGGACAATATAAATTGCATCTGAACTTGCGTGTTCAAAACAAATTCCCTCTCTCTCTGAAAGGTCTACGGCCTTATGTTCACCGTTTTCGTTCTCGTCGGCCAGCCAAAAACCGAGTTCTACAAAAGGTTTCCATCCGTTTTCGAGAGTATCATCCGAAAAATAGGCTGTCCCGTACAAACGACGTTCCATAGTGAGGTAATTATCGAGTGCATCTGGCGCGCCCCAGTCCACGACCTTATACTCGTCTCCATCACGGTTCAAAGCAAAACGGGAATGTCCTCCATAAATAGAATCTGTGTGCAAGAACCAGAGACCCGCAGAACCTCTTCCGTTGTCGAAAGGAGTAATAACCCTTGTCATGGAACCATCCCACTCCAAGTCCACTCCTTTTTTATAGTCTATACACATTTCTAACTGACTCTTTTCCATGTGTACACCAGACTCATATCCTTTTTGATATAGGGCCGCAGAATCAGGATACTCGTCAAACCCGTTATCCTTCAAAAGTTGTTTAAATTCTTCCGTATAATACAGCGTTCCACTTTGGCACCTATAGGATTTTGTCATAATGACGGGAGTAGGCGGCATAGCAAAGCGTCGACTCTGAAGACGTGATTGATATGACAACTGATTCCTAAGGCAGCCTTTCGTTATCTCGTCCAAGGTATCCAGACCATACAGCGAGTCAATAACGTCCTTGTAGTCGTTGCGACCTTTAGCAGATCCGTTTGTAAAATTCGAGTCTTGAAGGGAAAAAAGAGTTATACTTCCGAAATCCACAATACGTTCCATTATTTCACAGGTATCCGGAAGTGTGTCTCCATTTGTAAGGACATCTGGAAGATTTTCGCAAAGAGCAAAAACGGAATCCCTTATGTAATTGCTTACAGAATCAACCTTAGCCTCGAATGTTTCAAGCGTTTCGGCATATTCCCGAGAGAGTTTTTCCGAGCCATCACTGCAAAGAATCGTCTTTGGAACAGGATTATCACAAGGCGCTTCCAATGAAGAAATGGGATTCATAAACATCATAAGAGCGCCAGCCGCATTGGAAAAACATTTTCTTGACGCAGATGAATACACTTCCGTAGAATTGGCCTTTTCGAACAATAGGCGATCGGCACTTACACGTCCTTCACGCGAGATTCTTTCTTCTGTATAGGAACATTCGCAATAGTATTCCTTTACCGATTCTGCCCTGCAGTCTTCGTCAACCGTATTCAGCGCCGCGGCGACATTTCCGGATATTTTTCCCAACGCAACGATATTAAAGTTCTTTGAGTCCCAATTCCGCGAATTCGACTCAAACGAGAATCGTAAACCTTTCAGGTGCGCTAGCACATCCTCTAGCGACATAGAAGGGACTAAATTTTCGTCGAACGACGAACGTGCCCAAAATTTATTCCACGGGTAACATACTCCTTTTCCATTGCCTGCGCCTTGATTATCAACATTGGTCAAAAGAACCCCATACAAGGGCTCCCCTTCAGGCTGCCCGGCATCAAGTTCCATTCTCATCGGGCTGCCAAGGTACTCAATACAAATGCCTTGCATGTCAGTCGCATCAACACTTTCGAATTCGCCATTAGCGTTTTTTCCCGCAAAAGAAAATTCCAAGTAGCCATGGCTCGATTCTACGTAAAAAGGACGCAAGCCGAGCGAATCGGCGTCAACTTCGAATTCTTCAAAAATAACATTACCGCACATGCTCCCCTTGCACCGGTCAACGACTGGTGCAAGAGAAAGTGAATCATATTCTTCATTGACGGGAACACCCCAATTAAAATAAACATCACGGTCGTCATGCGGTTCAACTGACCAGTACCATATACCCGACGTATTTGTCCCGTTATCATACCCGGTCCTTACGCGGTATCCCGAAGTAGGATTCCACATTTCACCAGTCCAGTAGCAACCTTCGTACTCTGAAGGCAATGCGCCTTGTGCAGCATATCTTCGACAAAAGACACTCGGGGTTGGCTCTCCGACCGACGTATCACCATCGGCGGTGAACATGTTCGGTTCTTCACTGGAACCCGAAATCCTGCCATTATCCGACTCCGAAGAGCACGAAGCAAAGAAGGACATTGTCCATACAATCGCTATACAAGCTAGAAGTTTATTCATCTTTGGTCTCCTTTAATCTTTTCAAGTTCCACGTCAACGGAAAAAACTGTAAATTCAACCGGTAGATTTGGTCAATTTCTTCACACTCCGCAGCAATCGCAATAACCTTCCGGCGACATAAATCAATTTCCTGAGCAATGCGTTCATAACATTCCCTGTTTACGCCCAGCGTAACGCCCGATATACTTCGTTCTTCCGGAGAAAAGCGGTCAATAGATTCTGCGGCAAGCCCAAGCATCTCCCGCTGCATAGAACGCACTGCAAGCGCGAGACCTTCCCTGGATGCCGAAACTGACGTTTTCGTTTGGACATAATTTCCAACATCCGTTCTCTTTAGAAAGTCACACCGCATTAGGAACGAAAGAGATTGCAACACATCTGCCGCAGAGATCTTGTTGCAGCAAGCCGAGGCTATTTTTCCCGGAGTCGCACCGGGCATCAATGGAGCAAGTTCGCGAATCACCGAATTTTTCCACCCGTCATAGAATTCGATGGCATCCTTGTCTACTATACGCACCTTGTGCTCCGTGGCAATCGACTGCATCTCTTTCAGAAAATACAATTTGGATGCATCGGTCTTCGCATTATTGAAATTGACAAGAGCGCGAAAATACGTAACTTCATAACCGGCAAGCCCCATCGCGGATGCTACGCGCTCAATTGTTACACGACTCAAATTGCTCTTAGATTCACTTACCAATCTCAAATAAGAGGAAGACGAGAAACCGGCGGTTCGAGCGAATTCACGCCAGGAAAAGGCAGAACAGCGCTTGCGCTCTTTGTAAAAATCCTTAATAAGGAGATGATAATCCTGATACTCAACAATCGGTTTCATGTCCTGAAATATATATTCAAAAAAACATGATGTCAATATCAAATGACCCAAAATCTATATTTTTTAAATAAAAAACACAATTTTTATTTAAATTTTAAAAAATATTTTTATATATGACTCAACCCATGTCATAAAGGCTTACAAAAAAAATGCCCCGGCATAGCCGTGGCAATTTTTTTCAATTCTTTCGGGCTGGACTCGCAACGCCAAGCAAGCTTGCCGTCGGGACGCTCGCCTTACTTGGCTTTCTTGCAAGCCTTCTTGCAGCCGCACTTCTTGGCAGCGGGCTTCTTGGCAGAAGCCTTGCAGAACTTCACGTAGGCAGCGAGGGTGTCGCAGAACACTTCGTCCGGGGTGTTGTCGCCGTTGATGCGGCTGATGATGGACTTGCTGTACTTGCCGAGCACCTTGGCGGTGGATTCCTTGTACACCTTGAGGCGGTTCTTGATCACAGCTTCGTCGGCGTCGTCCTTGCGGCCTTCGATCTTGGCGCGGTTCAGGAGGCGGGCCACGATGGTCTTTTCGTCCTTGATGTCGAGCACGAAGATGTGCTTCACGTCGACAACGGATTCGATGAGCTTGACCTGGGCAACCGTGCGGGGAATGCCGTCGAGGAGGAGGGTGTCCTTATCCGGGTTCACCTTGTTCGTGTTGATGAGGCCTTCGATGAAGCGGCCGAAAATTTCGACAGTGGCTTCGTCCGGAACGAGCAGGCCCTTGCTGGAGTAAGAAGCGAGGAGCTTGCCGGATTCGCTGGAAGGAGCAATGCCACGGAAGATGTCGCCCGTGGAAATGTGCTTGAGGGAAGTGGTAGCAGCGAGCTTCGCGCCGACGGTACCCTTGCCGGAACCCGGTGCGCCGAAGATAAGAACTGCAGGAATTTTAGCCATTGTTAACCTCTTGGGTTGTGTGT
This sequence comes from Fibrobacter sp. UWCM, assembly GCF_900129735.1. Taxonomy (NCBI): domain Bacteria; kingdom Pseudomonadati; phylum Fibrobacterota; class Fibrobacteria; order Fibrobacterales; family Fibrobacteraceae; genus Fibrobacter; species Fibrobacter sp. UWCM. The sequence goes on from NZ_FQWR01000019.1 coordinate 21,913, forward strand.
TGTTTAAAATTTGCGGGTAAATATAAAAAATGTGGAATGTGTAGTGTGGAATGTGAAATTAATTTCATTACACATTACACATCACACACTACTAACTTTGTATCTTTTCGCACTTGAAACTGAGCTTGCCGTTTTCGACGCCGATGCTTATCGTGGAGAAGTCCGTGAGGGTGCCAAGCAGGAGCCCTTCGGCAATCGCGTCTTCCACGAGGTTCTGGATAGAACGGCGGATAGGCCGCGCCCCCAGGGTGGAATCGTAATTGTTGTTCACGATAAATTCCTTCGCCTCCTGGCTGATTTCCAGCAGGATTCCGCGGTCGGAAATGTTCTTCTGGAGGAACCCCATCTGGATGTCCACGACGGAGACGAGGTCCTTCTTGCTCAAGGCACGGAACACTATCTGCTCGTCGATGCGGTTCAGGAATTCCGGAGAGAACACGCGCTTGACCTCTTCGCGGATGGCGTTTTCCATGCGCTCGTAGTCGTCGGTCTCCCCTTCCTTCGTGAACCCCATGCCGCCGCTGTGGCGCACTTCGCGTGCACCCGCGTTACTCGTCATGATGATGATGGTGTTCTTGAAGTTGATCTTGCGGCCGTAACTGTCGGTAAGGATGCCGTCGTCAAGAATCTGGAGCAGGATGTTGTAGATATCCGGATGCGCCTTCTCGATTTCGTCGAGGAGCACCACGGAATAGGGCTTCTTGCGCACCTTCTCGGTGAGCTGTCCGCCGCCTTCCTCGAAGCCCACGTATCCCGGAGGAGCACCGATAAGGCGGGAGACGCTGTGCTTTTCCATGTACTCGCTCATGTCGATGCGGATCATGGATTCCTCGCTCCCGAACAGCGAGAGGCTCAGCACCTTCGCAAGTTCCGTCTTGCCCACGCCGGTAGGCCCGAGGAAGAGGAAACTGCCCATCGGGCGCTTGCTGCTGCGGATGCCCGCTCGCGTACGGCGGATGGACTTGACAATCGCATCAACTGCGGCGTCCTGCCCGATAATGCGCTGCTTGATTTCTTCGCCGAGGTGCAGGAGTTTCTGCGTCTCTTCGCCGCCGAGGCGGCTCACGGGAATGCCCGTCATCTTGCTGATGCAGTCGCGGATGTCGCTCTCGTCCACGACAGGGGTCTCCTGCCCTTCTTCCTGCAACTGCTTCTTGCGTTCCGCGATGGAACTCTGGAGTTCCTCCTCGCGGGCACGGCACTTGGCCGCATTCTCGTAATCCTGGTTCGCAACCGCCTCTTCCTTCTTCGAAAGGACTTCGGCAAGTTCCGATTCCATGTCGAGCAGGTCCTGCGGGACCTTGATGGAATTGAGCTTCACGCGCGCGCCAGTCTCGTCGAGCACGTCGATCGCCTTGTCCGGCAAGAACCGCTCGCTGATGTAGCGTTCGGCAAGCGTCACCGCGGCACGGATGGCCTCGGGCGTGTAGTGCACCTTGTGGTGCTGCTCGTACTTCGGGCGCAGACCCTCAAGAATCTGGATGGAATCTTCAGAATTAGGCGGGTTCACGAGAATCGTCTGGAAGCGGCGCTCGAGTGCAGCATCCTTCTCGATGTACTTGCGGTATTCGTCAATCGTCGTCGCACCGATGCACTGCAGTTCACCACGCGCAAGCGCGGGTTTGAAAATATTGCTCGCATCGAGGCTGCCTTCCGCACCGCCTGCACCCACGATGGTGTGGAGTTCGTCGATGAAAAGAATCACGGAGTTGCTCACGCGCTGGAGTTCCATGATGAGGCCCTTCATGCGTTCCTCGAACTGGCCGCGGTACTTGGTACCCGCAACCATCGCCGCCACGTCGAGCGTCACGACGCGCTTGTTCACAAGCAGGTCGGGAATCTTCTTCTGCACAATCTTCTGCGCGAGGCCCTCAATGATGGCCGTCTTGCCCACGCCGGGTTCGCCAATGAGCGCCGGGTTGTTCTTCTTGCGGCGGCAGAGAATCTGGATGAGGCGCTCGATTTCGGATTCGCGCCCGATAATCGGGTCGAGCTTGCCTGCACGCGCCATCGCGGTGAGGTCGCGGCCAAAATGGTCGAGAATCGGGGTCTTGGACTTGGAACCGCCGCGCATCTCGCGCCCGCCCTGCTGCTGGCGCGGTCCCTCTTCGGGGATATCCTGCGGGGCGTTGCCGTCGCCGCTATGCTTGAGCTGGTCGAGCGTCTGCTGGAAATTTTCGTACGTTATGTTGTATGTGGAAAGGATTCCAACCGCCGGAGAATCGACCTGCTGGAGAATCGCGAGCATCAGGTGTTCGGGGCCGATATACTGGTCGCCTTCTTCCTTCGCGATTTTTGCAGCATTGAAAAGCACCGCCTTCGCGCGGACCGTAAACTGCAACAGGCCGTCGCGCGGGTTGCCGCCGATGGTCATGAGCCCGCCGTTCGAGGAGAGCGAGCGCTGGATATCTTCGCTCAGGTCCACGAGGTTAATCCGGAGCGCCTTGAGGGTCTCTACCGCAAAGCCCGAATCCTCGCGCACGAGGCCGAGCAAAAGATGTTCGGTCGAAACGCAGTCGCTCCCGAGGTTGCGCGCCGCCATGCGGGCGGCCTGGAGCACGGCCTTCGCCTTCGCAGAGAAAATTCCGTTATTATCAGCCATACCAAATCTCCTATCCGATATCCTGAATCAATCCGTTATGCATCACCACACGGCGCTTCGCAAAACTCGCCAACTTCTCGTCGTGCGTCACAATCAAGAAGGCCTGCTTGAACGTCTCGTTGAGTTCGCCAAAGAGTTCGTTCAGCTTCGCGGAGTTCGCCTCGTCCAGGTTGCCGCTCGGTTCGTCGGCCAGCACCAGGTCCGGGTGATTCATGAGCGCACGCGCAATCGCAATACGCTGGCGCTCGCCGCCACTGAGTTCGCGCGGCAAGTGCCTGAGGCGGTCCTTGAGGCCCACCGTTTCCAACAGCATCTCGCCACGTTCGCGGCATTCCTTCTCGGACTGGCCCACAATGCGGCCCGGAACGCACACGTTCTCGATGGCGGTAAACTCGCTGAGCAAATGATGGAACTGGAACACGAACCCCACCTTGAAGCGGTGGTACGCGTCGCGCTCGTCGCTGTTGAACTTGCTGAGCGGCTTGCCCTTGAAAAGAATTTCGCCCGAGGTCGGCGTGTCGAGCATGCCCACGAGGTTCAGGAAGGTGGACTTGCCCGAGCCGGAGGAACCCGTGAGCGCCACGAGTTCGCCCTCTTCCATCGAGAAGTTCACGCCCTTCAAAATCTCGAGCTGTTCGCCCGTCTCGGAGAAAACGCGACGGAGGTCGACTGTCCGCAATAAACTACTCATGCCTAATCGCTCCTACGGGGTCAAGCCTGCTCGCCTTCCATGCCGGGAGCAAGGTCGCAAGCACACAAAGCGCAATGCCAATCACGAAAATAAGGACCACGTCAATCAGGTGCACAGAAATCGGGAAGTACGGAATCACGTAGACATCGCCCGGGAGCGTGATGAAGTGGTAGGCCTCCTGCAACTTGCAGAGCACAAGCCCGATGGTACCACCCACGATGGTGCCACCCACGCCAATGAAGCTGCCCATGAGCATGAACACGCGCATGATGCCCGCCTTGCTGAAGCCCATGCTGCGGAGGATACCGATTTCCTTCGTCTTGTCGATGACGACCATGATGAGGGAACTGATGATGTTGAACGCCGCCACGAGGATGATGAGGCAGATGACCGCCGCCACGATAAACTTCTCGTAGTTCATCCACTTGAGGAGTGTGATGTTCTTCGCCTTCCAGTCCATCGAGTAGTACGGGTAGGTAAGCCACTGGCTCATGTCGTAGGCCGCCTCGCCCGCCTTCCAGTGGTCCTTGATGCGGAACTGGATACCCATCACGGCGTCGCCCATACCGAGCAACTTCTGCATTTCCTTGAGCCCGATGTAGGCCAGGTTGCCGTCGTACTCGTAGGTGCCCGTCTCGAAGATGCCGCTCACCACGCACATCATCATCTTGGGGCCCGAGCCGAGCGCCTCGTCCGGGCTCTGGAACAGTTGGAGCACGAGCTTGTCGCCCACGACCACGCGCAGGCGGTTCGCAAGTCCCGAACCGAGGATGATTCCCGGGCGCATCTTGCCCGTCAAATCTTCGAGGCTATCGACGGAATACTCGCCCCACTTGATGTACTTGTAGATGTCGGTCACGCCCTTCGCGCTCTCGGCGTCTATGCCGTAAATCACGATGCCGTCGTTCACCTTCTTGGAGCTGATGCCCACCTTGTAGATGATGAACGGCGACGAGGCCACGATGTTCGAATCGCGGTTCTTTGCCTCGCGGGTAAGGCTGTCGTAACTCGCGATAGGCTCGCCGTTGTACGACATGATTTCGAGGTGGGCGTCCTTCCCTATCATCTGGGCGGTGACCTCTTCCTCGAAGCCGTTGACCGCAGCAAGCGCGACCACCAGCGCGAACACGCCGATACTCACTCCGAGCATACTGAAAATGCCGATAAGCGAGACGAAGAGACTCTTGCGCTGAGCCCCCAGGTAACGCCAGGCGATGAGCCATTCCAGTTTATTCATCGATAATTAGGTCTCCGGCTTCATCAGCGGGAACAGTTGAACGTCGCGGATGGTCTGCTGGTTCGTAAGCAGCATGACCATGCGGTCGATACCGAAGCCAACGCCGCCCGTAGGAGGCAGGCCACTTTCGATAGCGTGCATGAAGTTTTCGTCCATCGGGTGCGTTTCGCCTTCGCCACCGCGGCCGCGGCGCACCTGGTCTTCCAGGAGCTCACGCTGACGGATGGGGTCGTTAAGTTCGGTATAGGCGTTGCCCAGCTCCCATCCGTTAGCGTACGGCTCGAACTGTTCGATGAGCCCTTCGATGGTGCGGTGCTTCTTGCAGAGCGGGGTGCTCTCGGTCGGCATGTCCTTGATGAACGTCGGCTGGATGAGCTTGTCTTCCACGGTAAGCTCGAACAGTTCGAGAATCCCGCGGCCGCGGCTGAATTCGCCGTCGAGGTGGCCGCCAAGTTCTTCCATCTTGTTCTTGATGTCGTCGTCGCTCATTTCATTGACCTTCAGGCCGCCGAACTTCTCGATGGCCTCGATCATGCTGTAGCGGGGCCACGGGGCCTTGAAGTCGATAACCTTCCCCTGGTAGTCAATCTTGGTGGTGCCGTTAGCGGCAATGCAGGCGCGCTCGTAGATGTTCTCGAAGTGCACCATCATGTCGTTGTAGTCGGCGTAGGCTTCGTAGAACTCGAGGCCGGTGAATTCCGGGCTGTGCGTGCGGTCCATGCCTTCGTTGCGGAAGTTCTTGGAGAATTCAAAAACCTTTTCCATACCGCCCACGATGCAGCGCTTCAGGTAAAGTTCCGGAGCCACGCGCAGGTAGAGCGTCATGTCGCAGGCGTTGTGGTGCGTGGTGAACGGGCGGGCGTTCGCACCGCCGTAAATCGGCTGGAGCGTCGGGGTCTCGACCTCGATAAAGCCCTTCTCGATGAGGTATTCGCGGATTGCCTGCAGAATCTTGAAGCGCTTGATGAACACGTCCTTCACGTCGTCGTTCAGGGCCATGTCGATGTAGCGCTGGCGGTAGCGGGTATCCACGTCGGCAAATTCGTTGAACACGACCTTGTTGCCGTTCTCGTCCACCTTTTCCTTCGCGACCGGAAGCGGGCGCACGGCCTTGGAGAGCATCGTCACCTTCTTTACATGCACGGAGTACTCGCCCGTCTGCGTCTCGAACATGAAGCCGTTCACGCCGATAAAGTCACCGAGGTCGGTCATCTTGACGACTTCGTAGTTCTCCTCGCCCACCTCGTCGCGGGCGCAAACCACCTGCAGGCGGCCATAGCGGTCCTTCAGGTGCATAAAGCACATCTTTCCCTTGCGGTTGAAACGGACAACGCGACCAGCGAAGGCGACTTCCTCGCCCGATGCCATCAGGGCTTCCTTGTTTTCCTTGAGCATCTTGGAATCGTGCGTGCGGTTGAACTTGTGCGGATAGGCCTCGATGCCCATTTCCTTGAACTTCGCAAGCTTCGCCAAACGAGCCTGCACCTGGTCATTCATGTCTTGCATTGCCATGTTAATCTAATCCTGTGACCTAGTCACTTGAAATTTTGAACGTGGTAAAGATAGAAAAAAGCTTGCACGCGGCCCATCAAATTATGTATATTATACCCCGTAGATTGCATTAATCCTGCTGACAGCGTATTCCATCCGGGCAGGAAGTTTAACTATCTGCTTGACGCCGTTCTCCCTCCGCATGGTGCAACTAGCCTGCGGCTCGAGGACAGGAACCCTGTGGGGAAGCCGGCCCCATGGCGAGCAACGTAGAGTTCCACCCGCAAAAATGCGGGTGCATTTCCAAAAAAAACACAGCACTTTAACCGCCGTATGTTTACGCGTCCCTTTCGCGTACCGTAAACGTCTATACGGCAAAGGAATACCTATGGAACAGGAAGAATTTGTTCCCGACTACGCACAGACTTCTCGCGAAATCTGGATCCAGCAGACCTACGAAGAAATCAAGAAGCGCACCTACCTCGACCCGCTCTACGACGCCGCATTCAAGGCCTTTTTGAACGACGAGCAGGCGCTCATCAGTTTCTTGAACGGAGTGTTCCAGCTGGAAGGCGACAACCGTATCACCGCCGTCACCATCAAGAATACGGAAGTAAACATCCTTTTCCCGCAGGTCAAGACTTTCAGGCTCGACATTCGCGCCACGACTTCGACCGGATTCTGCATCAATGTGGAAATGCAGAAGGCGAAACACAGCCGCTTCATCGAACGCATCCTTTTGCAGCACAGCGCATTCATGCTCCAGAGCAAGCACGAATGGGACCAGGAATTCTTCAAGGAACCCGCAAGGGAACTCACCGACGAGGAACGCACCCAGCGCTATGATCTCCGTTACGAATTCCCGCCCACCTTCGCTATCTGGATTTGCGATTTTCACCTGGAAAAGCAGTCCGGATACCGCGGCACCTGGGCAATCCGCAACGAACAGGGCTTGACGCTTTCTGAAAAGGTTAAGTATATTTTGTACGACCTGACGCAGTTCAGCAAGAAACGCGAAGAAATCAACACCGCCGAGGACCGCTGGCTCTACCTGCTCAAGAACGCAGGTTCGTCCGACGACCTCCCCGATTTCGACGACGGTGTAATCGCAAAAGCGATCAAGCGCCTCCTTGTGGGAACAGCATCGGAAAAACTCCTGAAGGAACAGGCAAAGAACATGGTGATGACCGAAGAAGAACTGGACTATCTGGCCTCGCTGAAGGTCCGCGCCCGTGCAGAGGGCAAGGCCGAAGGCTTGGCTGAAGGCAAGGCCGAAGGCAAAACGGAAGGCCACGCCGACGCTCTCAGCGTGTTTGAAAAACTGGGCGTTCCTCCGGAAAAAATCGCCGAAGCCAAAGCCATGCTCTCGGCAAAGAAAGCTGAATTGCCCAAATAAGTTCGCTTAAAATGCATTAGATACAAAAAGGACGGAGTCATGCTCCGTCCTTTGATTTTTTGATACGCATTCTCATTCTGGTGCCACGTTGCTCTCCAAAATGCTTTTTTCATAAACCAATGATTTAGAATGTCAAAAACGGCCCATAACCCGTGGAACATGACGAGATAGCGCACCTTTTTTTCTATCTTTCCCCTCCGAAATTATACGGCGGCAGGTCCGCCAAAAAGGACTAAAAATGAAACTCTCGAAGTACTTCTATGTGACGCTCCGCGAAACGCCGAGCGACGCCACCATGCCGAGCCACATCTTCCTGATGCGCGGCGGCTACATCAAGCCCGTCTCTACCGGTATCTATTCCATGATGCCCATGGGCTTCCGCGTAATCCAGAAGATCGTGAACATCATCCGCGAAGAAATGAACAAGATTGGCGGTATCGAAGTGGACCTGCCGGTGGTGCAGACCGCTGAACTCTGGAGCGAATCGGGCCGTTACCAGGCCATTGGCGAAGAACTGCTCCGCTTCAAGGACCGCAACAACCACAACATGGTGCTCGCCATGACGCATGAAGAAGCCATGACCGACCTGGTGCGCTACGTGCTCAACAGCTACAAGCAACTACCGGTGATGCTCTACCAGTTCAAGACCAAGTACCGTGACGAAGCCCGTGCCCGCGGCGGCCTCATCCGCGTCCGCGAATTCCTGATGAAGGACGCCTACAGTTTCCACACCAGCCAGGAAGACCTGGACCGTCACTACCAGGAAGAATATGACGCCTACCTGCGCATCTACCGCCGCGTGGGCATTGAACCGGTGGTGGTGCAGAGCGATACGGGCATCATGGGCGGTAAGGTCGCTCACGAATTCATGCTCGATACTCCGAACGGCGAAGATTATTTGATTCTTTGTAAGAAGTGCGGCTACCAGGCCAACCGCGAAATCGCGAAGTTCCAGCGCGTGCCGTTCAAGGGCGACGAAAATGCAGCTCTCGAAAAGGTCGAAACTCCGCACTGCGCAAGCATCGAAGATCTCACCAAGTTCCTGAACGTCCCAGCTGAATCGACCGCCAAGTGCGTGTTCTTTGACTTCGAAGGCAAGCTCATCACGGTGGTGGTTCCGGGCAACCTCGATGTTTCCGAAATCAAGCTCCACAACCTCCTGAAGGCTAAAGAACTTTACCCCGCCGAAGACTCCTTGATCAAGGCCTGCGGCATGGTTCCAGGATTTGCGTCCCCGATCAATTCTCATGACACCCGCATCATTGTCGATGAAGCAATTGCCGATTCCTTCGACCTCGTGACCGGCGCCAATGAAGAAGGCTTCCACTTCAAGCATTGCAACCCGAAGCGCGACTTCCCAAAGTTCGAAGTGGCCGACATCGCCGAAGCTTCCGAAGTCTGCAAGTGCCCCTGCTGCGGCGAGCTCCTCACCGAGACCCGCGGTATCGAAATGGGCAACATCTTCAAGCTGGGCACCAAGTTCTCCGAATCCATGGGTGCCAAGTTCCTCACCGCCGAAAAGACGACCGCTCCCGCCATCATGGGCTGCTACGGCATCGGCGTAGGCCGCCTGATGGCATCCGTCGTGGAAAACAGCCACGATGACTTCGGACCGATTTGGCCCAAGTCCATCGCCCCGTTCCAGGTGGAAATCGTTCCGATTGGCAAGGAAGCCGAACTCGTGGAACTCGCCGAGAAGTTCGAGAAGGAACTTGAAGCCGCCGGTATCGACGTGCTCGTGGACGACCGCGACGAACGTCCGGGCGTCAAATTCAAGGACGCTGACCTCTGGGGTTCTCCGGTGCGTATCGCCATCGGCAAGAAGGGCCTCGCGAACGGCGAAGTCGAATGGAAGTTCCGCAACGAAAAGGAATTCTCCATGGTCAAGGTCGAAGACGTTGTTGCGAAGGCGAAGGAGTATTTCGAAAAGTAAGTAGATCCTCGCCTGCGCGAGGATGACAAAAACGCGGGATGACAACAAGAATCGCGGGGATGACTTATGAGCAAGATCAAGATAGCGACGCTGCAAGGCAAGTGGACAGGCGATTTCGAAAGCAACAACGCCTGGTACGTGGAACAGGCCCGCGCCCTCAAGGGCAAGCGCTACGACCTGGTGGTTCTGCCGGAACTCTTCCATACCCCCTACTTCCCTTTCGAGGAGAACGCGGACTTCTTTGACCTCGCTATCGAAAAGGACCACCCGCTGGTAGCACAGTGGCAGGGCATCGCCAAAGAACTGAACGCGGTCGTGGTGTTCCCGTTCTTCGAAAAGCGCGCCCGGGGCATCTACCACAATTCCGCCTTCGTGTTCGAACGCGACGGCAGCATTGCAGGCCTCTACCGCAAGAGCCACATTCCCGACGACCCCGCCTTCTACGAGAAATACTACTTCATCCCCGGCGATACGGGTTTCGAGCCCATCAAGACATCCGCAGGCACCCTCGGCGTGCTCATCTGCTGGGACCAGTGGTTCCCGGAAGCCGCCCGCATTATGAGTCTCAAGGGCGCAGACGTGCTCATCTACCCCACCGCCATCGGCTGGATGGATTCCGAACCCGAGGAAATCTACCCGCGTCAGCAGGACAGCTGGACCACCGTCATGCGCGGGCATGCGATTGCGAACCGCACGTTCGTGGTGGCGGCTAACCGCATCGGCACCGAAGGACACCTCACGTTCTGGGGCACAAGCTTCGTTGCCGCTCCCGACGGATACTTCATCGAGAAATGCGCTCCCGATTTCCTCGGAGTCTCTACCGTAGAAATCGACCTCGCCGAAACCGAGGAAAACCGCCGCTGGTGGCCGCACTTCCGCGACCGCCGCATCGACCTCTATGGCGACATCCTCAAGATCTGGTGCGAAAAATAGAAGAATAAAACTATGACAAAAGCAGTCCGATATCCCGCCGAATGGGAAGACCAGAAGGCCACATGGCTCAGCTTCCCGCACAACGAGCAGAACTGGTACGGTGAACGCGGTGTAAAAATCCGCAAGTTCTACATCGACCTCATCCGCACCATCAGCGACTTCCAGCCGGTGAACCTTCTCGTGCCAAGCAAGAAATTCCTTACCGACGCAGAGATGGAAATGCTCCAGAGCCCGGGTTTCCCCGTCACGCTTTTGAACATCAAGACCGACGACATCTGGATTCGCGACTACGGGCCGTTCTTCGTGAAGCAGGGCAAGAGAACAATCGTTTCCGAGACGCAGTTCAATGCCTGGGGCGCAAAGTTCCCGCCGTGGAAAAACGACAACCAGATTCCGGCAAGAATCATGAAGGCCACCGGCTACGGCAAGGGCACGAGCGTCCCGTTTATTTTTGAAGGCGGCGCAATCGAGGTGAACGGAGACGGGCTCGGCATCACGACACTAGACTGCCTCGTGGGCAAGAACCGCAACAAGCCCGAAGACATGTCGAAAATCATCAAGGCGATATGCGAGATGCTCGGGCTCAAGAGCCTGCTGATTCTCCCCCACGGCCTCAACGGCGACCACACCGACGGCCACATCGACAACGTGGCCCGATTCATCGCGAAGGACAAGGTCGTCATCGCCTGGGACAAGGGCATGAAATCGAAGAACGCGCAGGTACTTTCCGAGGCAAAATACCTCATCGAAACCTGGCTCAAGGCCTTCTACGCCAAGAACGCCGTCGTTGAGACTCTCCCGCTCCCGCCGCAGCGCAAACTCAGCGACGGGCAGATTCTCCCGGCAAGCTACATGAACTTCATTTTCGTGAACGGCGGGTTAATTTACCCGAAATACAAGTGCAAGAACGATGCTGTCGCGCAGAAGTTCTTCGAGAAGGCTTTCCCCGACCGAATCGTGATAGGAATCGACAGCCGTACCGTAATCGAAGAAGGCGGCAGCCTGCACTGCATGAGCAAGCACGAGAGCCGCTAAGAACTCCGCGCACGATACCATGAATCAAAAAGAAAAATCCGATCCCGAGAATTCGGAACCGGATTTTCACTGAGCTATGAAGGGCTCGAACCTTCGACCCACGCCTTAAAAGGGCGTTGCTCTACCAACTGAGCTAATAGCCCGAGCAAGCCAAATATACGAAAAAATCGCATTTTTGTAAAGGTTACAGGTCTCATTTTTGTTTTTTTTGTAAATTTAGCGCATGGATTTAAAGAGAAAAGTTGCACTGCTCGCCTTCTGGAGCCTACTACTCCCGACGGGCGCGAACGCATACTTTTCGCAGAACGACCAGGGCGAAGAAGTGTTCTCTTTCCTGAGCACCTTCGACAGTCCGCGTAACGCCGCCCTCGAAAAAGCGGCATCGGCACTCCCCTCAACAGACCCGACCATCGTGCAGCTGAACCCGGCCGCACTGCGACTACCGGAAGGGACAAAGCGCATCGCCGAAATTCACTGGCAAACGGGCGACATGGCAGAAAACCAGGGTTCCATATCGTACACGTCGAGTTACAAGTGGTTCCTTTACCAGATTTCGTACAACTGGCTCGACTACGGCTCGCTCACGGGCTATGACGAATACGGCAACGAAACAGGCAAGGACTACAACCCCCTAAGCCAGATGGCAACGGCAACCGTTTCGTTCCCGATGAAGCATATCCATGTAGGTGTAACGGCTAAATTCGCAAGCGAGCACCTCGCCGACGATGCAACCGACCGCACTGCATGGGGTGCAGCCTTCGACTGGGGCATTTCGTGGCAGTCATCCAGCAAGATATTCGGACTCGCCGTCTTTGCGCGCGACTTCGGATGCCTGCTACGCGACTACGTCGACGACGGAGAAGAGGCGTTCTACCCGATGTCGCAAACCTTCGGCATCGCGGGCTACTACAGACCGGTTATCGTCCCAAGGCTCACTCTCATGGCCGAAAGTGACTTCCCGCGCTACGCAGAGCCAAAACTGAACCTGGCCGGTGAATACGCCCTCGGGCAGAGTTTCTATATCCGCGCAGGCTTCACGCGTGCATGGCTCGACCTCACCCGCGACATGAAGCAGCTCATTTCTGCCGATAGCCGCCCTGACGAAGCACAAACCGCGCGCATGCTGAGCGCAGGCCTCGGTTACAACAGCAAGCTGTTCTCGCTAGACTACGCATTCTCGTACCTCGCACAGGGGCTCGGGTTTGAACACCGCATCGGGCTCCGCGTAGGTCTTTAATGCGCCAATTCGACGTTCTCGTATGGGGTGGAAATGATTCCGCAAATAGTCCGGAACCATTCACGCCGCCTTTCACCGACAAGGCGCTCGGTTGGTTCTACGGCAACGACCTGAACTCGAATGTCGAAAATAGCGAGGCGGAATGGCTAGTTTTCGTGCACAGGTCCATTGCGATTGACAGGCAGTTCCTGAACGACCTCGCCGAATGCATCGCGGGTTACCCGATGGTCGACGCGTTCGCCCCGCGCATCCATGACGTGCAATCGGGCAAGTTCCTTTCGGGCTACGCGCTCGACAAGAAGGCAGGGCTCTCCATGCTTTGCGAGAACGCCAAAATGCGATTTGTCGCAGCCCCGCACCCGTATATTGCCGCATTCTCGCGCCGGATAGTGCAACGCACCGGCAGGCTCGACGACGCGCTAACCCCGAGCGTCCAGATGGCGGACTATGCGTTCCGCATGCTCCACGCCGGCGGGAAAATGTTCTCCGTGCCGTACCTGGTCGCAAACACGCAAAATGCAAGCACCCCGGGCAAAAACTCCGAGAAACCGCAAGCAGAACTGCAGGCGAAAAACGACCTCGCCTACGCGCTCGTGAAGGCGTTCGGGATTCCACAGAACATCCGCTTCCTTGCAAGGAACCCGAAGGCGTTTTACTTTATATGGAAAAACCGCAAGGAACTTTTCGAAAAGCGCGACAAGGCTACGCTTTTAAGCAAGTTCAATAAGCAAGATATCGCGGAGCTGTACTAGACGCGATTCTAAATTCGCCTTATAAACCCGGAGTTTCCAGGAACTCGAGCACACGCTCCGCAAAGCCCTTCATGGAGCAGTATTCGAGAAGCTTGCGGGCGGAATCTTCATTAACGACATTCTCGCCCGCAAGTACACGGTCCAGCACGCGGGCATAGGCTTCCGCATCGTCGGCGGGCGCTATCAGCGGGCACACTCCATCCAGGTTCTCCGCGACCGCCGACGCCCTTGCGCACACCGCCGGTGTGCCGCAAGCTATCGCCTCGATAGGCGGAAGCCCGAAGCCTTCCAGAAAGCTCGGGTAAACCATCAGGTCGGCGTGGCGGTAGAATTCCCGCAATTCCTGCGCGCTGAATTCATTGAAGTGGAACACGTTATAGAGTTTCTTCTCGTTCACTATCGCGCGCAAGCGCTCCGAGAACTTACCCACGCGCACAAATGCTACATCGGGCCGGAGTCGCGCCATCTCGAAATACGTATCGATATTCTTGCGCGGCTCGTCCAGGCTCACATTCAGGCACATACCCTGAAAATTGCGCATACCGTTCTTACGGCGGAACGCGGCACGTTCTTCCGCAGAGGCGGGAGTTTCCGGGGCCTTGAACAACGCTGAATCAATCGGGCAGCCAATCACCTTCCCCGGCGCATCGGCCATCTTCTTGCCAAAATACTTGGCCGCCTCGCCCCGCGTCCAATTCGAATTGTAAACGTAGCCGTCCGCACAGAGCGTCCCGCGTACAAAGAACATGTTCAAAAGCTTGAACTTTATGCTGTGCGGGTAAAGCGTCTCGGCGAACGTATCGTGCACGAACATTACCTCGCGGGCCGAAGGGCATGCGGACTTAGCGACCGGCACAAGGAACCCAAGCTCGGGGCGAATAAAGAACACGATATCCGGAGCAATCTCTCGCAATGCCTTTTTCAATGGCGCCCGGAAGGCGAAAAATCCCGTATAGAGCGACTTCGCCCAAATTTCGTGCGCCGTGAAGCCACGGGCATCCGGGACCGGCTCCGAGGCAGACATCCTTGCCGCCTCGCCTGCGAAAAACTTCGGAGTCTTAAGCCAGAGAACATGCGTTTCGAACGAATCGTGCACGGCGTCAAGCAAGTTCATGGTCAAACGGCCAAAACTCGTGCGTTCGTTCTTGTCACAAACAAAAAGTATTTTGCGCTTCTGCGCCATATTCCCGAAAAATAGATTTTTTTTGTCATTGCCTGCAAAGCAAAACAACCGCCAGTATGTTTTCGCGCCTCATATTGCTATATTCTCGATATGGCAAGAATCGCAATCGTCCTCGCGACATACAACGGCGCACGGTATCTCCCACAGATGCTCGATTCCCTCGTCTCGCAAGAGCGCAGGGCCGACATCGTCTTTGCCATCGACGACGGTTCAAGCGATTCCACTCCCGAAATATTGCGCAATTACGCCTCCAAACTGCCCATCCGCCTGGAGGTTCTACCGCACAACACGGGCCACCGGGCGGCATTCTCCACGGCACTCGAAATCGCACGCAAGGAACTTTCCCCCGACGACCTTATCGCGCTTGCCGACCAGGACGACATCTGGCTTCCGCAGAAATTACGCCTGCTCGAAAACGCCATCGAGAACAGCCCGAACAAGCCATCGCTCATCCTGGGCGATGCCGAAGTAATCGACGGCGAAGGCAAGCTGATTTACCCCTCCTGGCGGAAAGTGGCCCACATCGCGACAAGCGAGCCGTTCAAAACGCGCATCGCGGGCACGAACAACGTGACAGGGTGCCTATCCCTTTTCCGCGCATCGCTTCTCGATAAGATTCTGCCCATTCCAGAGGCCGTGGGCGTTCATGACGCCTGGATAGGGCTACTTGCGGCAAAGAACGGGGGCATCGCCTGCATCGATACGCCTGTCATACAATACAGGCTTCACAACTCCAACGCCGTCGGGCTAGGCAACCGCTACACTTTCGACGAGACCTGCAAAAAGCAAATCGCGTGGAGCGCCCTCATTTGCGAGAAGTCCGATTCGCTCGGCCTCACGCCCGACGAAAAGCGCTTCGCCCGCGCACTACACCTCTACTGGAAAAAGCGTGCAAAATACCCCTTCCTCCCCTGCTCACTAGAGTTTCTTGCCCGCAACAGAGAGTTTCTGTTCCCGCAAAAAGACGGAAGGCTCAAAAAGGTTCTATTTTCAATGCTGGGCGCACCCGCAGTCCACCTGCTATTCGGAAAAGACAAATGAAGACTATCGCTTTCTACCTGCCGCAATTCCACCCGATACCGGAGAACAACCTCTGGTGGGGTGCAGGCTTTACCGAATGGCACAACGTGAGCGCCGCAAGGCCGATGTTCCGCGGGCACAGGCAACCGCAAGTTCCGGGAGCGCTCGGGTACTACGACCTGCGCTGCGACGAAACCCGCCATGAACAGGCCGAACTTGCAAAAAGTTCCGGCATCGACGCGTTCTGCTATTACCACTACTGGTTCGGCGGCAAACAACTGCTAGAGACCCCGCTAAACAAGATGCTCGACGACAAGGGCTGCGACATGCCGTTCTGCCTCTGCTGGGCAAATGAAACCTGGTCCCGCGCCTGGGACGGCAAGGAGAGCGAAGTCCTTATCCAGCAGGCCTACAGCGAAGAGGACGACCGCAAACACGCAGAATACCTCGTGCAGATTTTCAAGGATAGCCGCTACCTGAAATCGGAAGGCAAGCCGGTATTCATCATCTACCGCGTGGGCAAGATGGACGACCCCGCAAGATTCGTGCAAATATTAGACGAGGCGGCCCGCTCCGAAGGTTTTCCTGGAGTGCGCGTTTTCGCCGTCAGGAACTTCGCCTGCGACGTCGACGACAACACGCTGCATTCTTACGGCATCGAAGACATCGTGGATTTCCAGCCCAACAACACGGAATACCCGCGCCGTTCCCTGTTCGGGAAGGGGGTACGTTTCCTGCAGCGCTGCTGGAACTCTCTTGCCAGGAAGGCGGGGCTTCCGCAGGTCAATTCCGTACTGCGCCTCAAGTACAACGATGTCGCCCGCAATGCGCTCGCCCTTTACGGCACGCTGGGGCAGAACCACTACCCGACGGTTTTCCCGAACTGGGACAACTCCCCGAGGCGCAAGGCCGCGACAGTAATCCAGAACGACAACCCGGAAGATTTCGCCCGCTGGGTAAGCGAAGCCGCAAGTATCGTGCGCAAACGCCCCGAACGCAACCAGTTCCTGTTCGTGAACGCCTGGAACGAGTGGGCAGAAAGCGCGCATCTTGAACCGGAGCGCAAGTACGGCGACGCATTCCTGAAAGCCTTCAAGGAAGGTATAAGCAAATGAGCCTTCCGGTACG
Organism: Fibrobacter sp. UWCM; assembly: GCF_900129735.1. Lineage (NCBI taxonomy): Bacteria > Pseudomonadati > Fibrobacterota > Fibrobacteria > Fibrobacterales > Fibrobacteraceae > Fibrobacter > Fibrobacter sp. UWCM. Next base: position 38,551 of record NZ_FQWR01000019.1, read on the forward strand.
GACAGTCCTCGTAAACTACAGGAACATGGAAAAGACCATCGCCTGTATACGCGCGCTCGCACGCATGAGCGTAAAGCCCGAACGCGTGTACCTTGTCGACAACGCTTCGACCGAAGAATCGCGCAGCACCTTCAAGAAGGCCTTCCCGCAAGGTCGCTCGGAATCATTCGAAATCGAATGTTTCTGGAACGAGAACAATATCGGGTTCGCCGCCGCCTGCAACCAGGGCATCCGCGCCGCAAAACAGAGCGAGTTCGAAGGGTTCCTCTGGCTATTGAACAACGACACGCTTCCCGAACCGGATGCCCTCAAGGAACTTCTCAATGTCGCCGTAAACACGCACGCGGGCATAACCGGCTCGCAGATCGTAGACATGCAGGGGAATTTCGCAGGCGGAGTCGGGTTCGTCAACTCGAACTACGCGACGGTACGCCGGGCCGCATCGCCCGAAGAACGCGGGTTCAACTACGTCGAAGGCTCCTCGTTCCTGATATCGCCCGACTGCCTGCGGAAGGCAGGAGAACTTCCCGAAGAATACTTCCTGTATTTCGAAGAGAGCGACTACTGCTACAGAGCGCGCCTCGCAGGGTTCGACATCGCATGGGCAACCCGAAGCATCGTACGGCACGATATCGGGAGTTCTACCGGCAGCGAAGAGGGCAAGGGCAAGGTCCCCTTCTTCATCGACTGCCTCATGATAAGGAACCGCATCCTCTTTGCCCGCAAATACATGTTTCCCGAATTCCAGGTCAAGGTCGGGCTGTTTCTCTCGCTCGCTATTCGCGTTTTCAGGTTACAGCCGCTTCGTGCCATAAAGATTCTGCAAATTCTCGCATCCGAAGAAAGTTTCCGCAAGTTCATACAGAAGAACGGAGGATTTTATGCGTAAGTACAAAACCCTTCTCGGCATATTGCTTTTCACGGCCGCATCCATCGCAAGTGCGGCAAATCCGGGCGACCCCAAGGTGACGCACATCGCCTTCCAAGACACGGCACGCGATTTCCTCGTGAACATTCGCGGGCAGCTCGTCGATTCCGCAGTCATCACGAACCTCGACAACGCCCCCACGCACTACGACAACTCCATGTCGGTGCGGCTGTTCCTCGACGGGCACTTTACCCCCGCACTCAACTTCCGCGCGAGGGCTAGGATATTCACCGACTACACGAACAGGGAAATCGCCGACCATTTCTACAACCCGAGCGAAGGTTACCCCTACAACAAGCAAAGCGAAAACAAGCGCACCTGGGACCAGTTCGCGGCAAGCATTGACTACAGGCTCAAGCCGCTCACGCTACTCGCCGGTTTTGACTTCATCGAATACGGGCCGGCACGCTACAACCACGTGATTCTCCGCGGCGAAAGAAACAACTACCGTCCGTGGCAAGATTCCTCGGCCCGCATAAGCGATCCCGCCCCGTTCCCCTACTTCGGTTACCGCTTCGAAATCGGGCCGGTCACGTACACACAATACGCCGCAAAGCTTTTCGAAAAGAAGAACGCGGGCAAGTACTTCCATTTCCACAACCTCGACATCAGGCTACCGGCGCGCATTACCCTCGGGCTATCCGAAACATCGCTGTACGGGACGACAACCGAACCCGCGGGCACGAACCCGAACCACGACGCCGATAGCACGGGGCGCGAATTCGAGTGGGCGTACGTGCTCCCGTTCATCCTCTACAATTTCCAGGAACACATCCAGGGCGACCAGGACAACATCTCGCTCGCGTTCAACCTGAGCGTAAAGACGATAAGGCACTGGGAATTCTACGGCGAACTCCTGTGGGACGACATGAAGACGCCCACGAGCATGTTCGATGACAGCTGGTGGGGCAACAAGTGGGCAACAACCGTAGGCATCGCCCGCGACAGCATCTACGCGGGTCCCGTCCAGCTGGATTTCTTCACGGAATACACGCGCATCGAGCCGTGGGTGTACACGCACCACAAGGGCGGCGGCTACACGTATGCAAACTACGCGCAGAGTCTCGGGAGTGAACTTGGCCCCAACAGCCAGGAACTGCACACCGAACTCTCCGCTACATACAAGTTCATCAAGGCGACGTTCCTTGCGGGCATGGTCGCGAAGGACACCGCTTTCGGCGGGAACCTAACCGACATCCACGGTCCCGAAGACGCGACGGACAAGAAATTCCTCGCGGACGCCTCTACCCTGCGTTATCAAGAATTCGGCGCACGTCTAAGCGTCTCTCCCTGGGACTGGATGGATTTCCGCGCCGGCTACACGCGCTTCTTCGGGGACTACGAAGGTTTCCGCGCCTACGCTACCGGCACGTTGCAGTGGTAACCCCGCGACAAACAAACTAAAAAAGCGCCTTGACGCCCGCATCGTCAGGGGCGGCAAGCGCACGAGCCTTCCATTCCGGGTCCAGAATGAGCTTCGCGACACCCGCAATCGCCTGGGTATGCGCCATCGCCGATTCCGCAGGCGAAAGCAACACGCACATGAACTGCGCCTTCTCTCCACCGCGGATTTCTATCCGGGTAAAGCCCGCGGGGCACACGCAGAAAGCCATCAGCGGGCGCTCTAGCCCCGCAATGCGCGTGTGCGGCAACAACAGGCCATCACCCATATAGATTCCCTGCTTCACGCGTTCCGAAAGGCTGTTCCATGCCGACATCGCATCGAAACTCGCCGAATGAACAAGTGCATCGTAGGCAAGCCCGAGCGCCTTCGAAAAAGGCGTCGGAGCATTGCACAATTTCGTGTAGTCAGGGACCATCTACACCAGGGTTTTCTTGATGAATTCGATTGCGTCGGGTTCAGTCGCCTTCGCGATAACCTTGAATTCTTCGAAGAGCGCGAGCAACTGCTTCTTGCCCGGCTCAATGTACTGCTCGAACTTCTTGATTCCTTTCACCTTGCTCAGGAAGCAGTAGGCGCCCAGTGCCTGCATCACGCGCTGGAGGCTCGCATGGATAAAACTCTCCCATGCATCGTCCTTCGTGCAGGCCTGCACGCGCTTGTTCTGCATGCGCCAGTACTCGAAGAAATCCTTCACCATCGGCACAGGGAGGCAAACGTACGGGTCCCACAGGAGGCTCGCGATATCGTAGAATGCCGACCCGCGACGTGCCCCCTGGAAATCCACGAAGGCAATCTCGGAATTTGGGCGCACCATGATATTCTGGCTCTGGAAGTCGCGGTGCATCAGCACCTTGGGCTGAGCATCCACAGAAACCGCCAGAAGCGAGTAGAAGTTCATCACGCTCTGCGGAATCTCGGTGATCCCGCAATGCGCCTTCAGGTAGTTGTCGGTAAAGTAGTCCGTTTCCCACTTGAGGGCGGCAAAGTCAAACCGGCGAATCCAGAGTTCCGTGTGGCTGCTGAAAATCGGCTGGCTCGCCTCCTGCCACTTCACAAGGGCGTCGATGACCGTCGGGTAGATAATGCGCTCGTTGCCCGAACGCACACCCGGGCTCACCGGAGAAACCTCGTCCAGCAGGTTACGCTTGCCCAAGTCCTCCTGCAGCACCTGGCACGAACTTTCATCCACGCAGTAGACGCGAGTCACCGGCAGGCCAAAATCGCGGAAGGTCTTGGAATAATCCACAAAATGCCTAAAGTCATCATTCACTTCGGCACAGACCTGCAAAACGCACGACTTGGAACCTTCAGAAATGCGGAAATACTGGCGGCCCGAGCCCGCACCCGCAATCGAGGAAACGGTAAAATTCTCGGAATAGCCGCGAGAAAGCAGATAGTCTTTGATAACAGGAGAAATTTGCAAGGATTCGTTACTCATATTCTGTAATATAGTTAACTCAAAACTTTATTTTTCTGGATTATCGCCAAAATCGCCCACAGAAGGATTAGTCCAGCCATCATCGCAACCCGAATAATCATTGAAAATAAAACGATAATAGCCCCGTGCACCACATTTCGTATTGAGTATAGGCAATTGCTTACCAAAATCTTGATGGTAAAAGTGAATAGAAACATCACGCCCCCGAGAAACGGACGCCCTGTATTCTGCATACGGGAACCATTCATCTCCACACATGACCTTGACAGACACCTTATACTCACGCGTTTTTGTGTTCTCCCACGCAGGTCCTCCAAAGCCATCAAAATAATACATAGTTCTTGATTTTTTCCCGTCGTAATTATCATCCCATATCTTGTAATGTTCATAAGTCGTTTCAAAAGGATCCATCGAGGCGATAACAGAATCGTCCGCCATAATCTCAACGACAAAAGAATCCACGTCCAGAGGATTATCTACGCTTATTGAAAGACCACAGTATCCATACGGCGTCGGACACCCCACCTGCAAGAACGCAAGAGACAGCAACAAAAGAAAAAAGACACCGCCTGCAATCTTTTTCATTTCCCTTCCCTCCTTACGAGAACTTGATGCGCGGGTCCACGAGCGTGTACAGGATATCGCTAAAGAGGCGCCCCACCATCGCCATGAGGCTGCTCAGGAAGATAATGCCCATGACCACGTTGTAGTCGCGGTTCACCATGGAGTTGTAGTACAGGAGCCCCATACCGTCGATGTCGAAGACTTTCTCGATAAGGAGTGCGCCGGCGAACATAAGCGTGCAGATTTCGGAAAGGCGGGTGGCAATCGGAATGAGCGCGTTACGGAGCGCGTGGCGCACCAGCGCCTGTCTAAAACTCATGCCCTTCGCTAACGCAGTACGCATGTAGTCCTTCCCCAGTTCCTCGAGCGCAGAATTCTTCATGAGGAAGGTCAGGAACGCAAATTCGCTAATCATGTAGCAGAAAATCGGAAGAATCAAGTGGTGCCCGAGGTCCGCAACTTTCCCGAAGAAAGTGAAGTCCTCGAAGTCATCGCTCGTGAGGCCACCCAGCGGGAAAATATCGAGATACGACCCGCCCGCAAGGAAGATAATCAGAAGGATACCCAGCGCATAGCCCGGCATCACGTAGCCCGAGAAAATGATACCCGAACTGAGGGAATCGAGTTTGCTCCCGTGATGCACCGCCTTCCAGAGCCCGAGGGGAATACATACAAGATAACTCAAGAAGAACGAGGTTATCCCGAAGAATAGCGATATCGGAAAACGGCTCACGATGACGTCCCATACCGGGAGGCCGTAAGTGTAGCTTGAACCCAGGTCCAGGTGCAGCACGTTCCAGAGCCATGTCAAGTAGCGCTTCCAGGCGGGCTGGTCAAAACCGAAGTACGCTTGGATTTGTGCTATCTGGTCGGGCGAGAGCGCCTTCGAGGCATCTACCCCGCCCTTCATGGCGGCAGCCTGCTGCGCGCGCGAAATCATTTCCTCCACAGGGCCGCCCGGCAACAGCTGGATGAGAATAAAGCACACCAGCGAAATCCCGATGAGCGTCGGGACCATGAGCAGCAAGCGTCGGAGGATATACGAGCGCATCTTTAATTCGGAGTTCAGAATTCAGAGTTCGGAATGTGAAACTCGGACCTAAAAAGGTTGCGGCAAAGCCGCCATACTAAATAATTCCGAATTCCGAAATCCGAATTCATAATTAATTAACGCATCTTTCCGGAACGGAGAACGTCCATCATGTTGAAGGGCTTGGCGGTACCGGCGGCAATCTGCTCGGCGAGGAAGTTCACGGCATCTACAGTGCCCTCGGCGTAAATCTTACGGCCGCACACGTTGTGCTGGAATTCGAAATGCACCGTACCGTCGGCGCTGTCGAGGCAGTAGGTATGGAAGGCGTGACCGCCGAGGTATTCCTCGGGCACGTGCATGCGTTCCATCTGTTCTTTTTCGTTGCGAACCTTCTCGATGTCATCGACGGAGAAATCGAATCCCATCTTCTGGAAATCTCCCACAACGGCCTTCGCCGTACCGCTCGTGTCGGCCTTCGTCTTCTGGTGGCTTTCCACAACGGAGAGCTTGTAGCCGCTGAACGCCGTCGGGAATTCCTTCGCCAGAAATTCAATCATCATCTGGAAGGCGACAATCTGTTTGGCCATGTTCGGGGCAATCACGCTCGGGTGGTTCGCGTCGGCCACGAGTTTTGCAAGCGCCTCGCGGTCACCGCCGGTAGTGCCCATCACGAAGGGAATCTTGTGCTTCACGTAGAATGCGGCGTTGTCGTTTACAGCCGTCGGGTGCGTGTAGTCGATGCAAATGACATTCGGGTACTTTGCAAGCACTTCGCCGATGCGTTCTTCGCGGTTGCTCGGCTTCAAGAGCTGGATGGTCTTCCCCGCCACCTCTGCCTCGTTTTCGACGATAATCTCGCCCGTCAACGAATACGGAACAAGTTCCAAGCCGCGGGCCACGCAAGTTTCAGCCACAATACGGCCCATATTGCCCGGAATACCATTAACCATCACTTGTATAGACATAAAATCTCCTGTTTTTGGGGTGGAAAATAGAAAAAAAGCGGAATAAAACTTTTTTTATCGTCCGAAAACGCCGTTTTTCGCTAATGAGTTGCAGGAGTTTTACATTTTTTGTAATTTTCTGTACACAGAAATAAATAATTTTGACAACTTATGGTTACAACGCGACCTCTTATGTTTTCACAACGGCTTGCCATTTTTTTTTAAATCGTCATACCATGAAACTGAAGAACGATGCAGAAAAGGCATTTGACCTAGAATTATCCAAGATTATTAAAGCCAGAAGAGACGAACTCAACCTTACTCAAGAATATCTAAGTTTTCATTCTGGTGTTACCCGCATTACCATCGGTAAGTGGGAAAAGGGCGAGAAGACCCCTATCAGTTTTGACCTCTACAACGTACTCAAGGTTCTCTACAAGGATCCGTCTGAATTTTGGGCCGAACTGTTCAAGAATTACGAAAAAACGCTTTCCCCTATCCAGAAGGCGGCCGACAAGAAGAAATTCATGGCCTACCTGGAACAGGCACAAAAGAATAAGAAGGGCGATACCTAACCGTTCTCGTCCAACCATCTCTGGAGAATTATCGCGGCGGCTAATTGATCAATTACCGCCTTATTTTTTTGCTTTTTCTTCTTGCTGAAGTAAGACGTCTTTTCCTGGGCCTGCACGCTGGAGTACGATTCGTCCTGCGTGTATACAGGAAGTCCCGGAAAACGGAGTTTCAGGTCCTCGACAAATTTTTCCACCACCACGTTCTTGCCTTCCTTACGGCCATCGGGGTGATACGGCATCCCCACCACGAACGCATCGATTTTGTTCACCTTCACGAGTTCATCGAGCCTTACAAACAAGTTCGTCGTCTTCTGGTCGATGGTCTCGCGAGAAAAAGCCATGCGCAGCTCGGAATCGGCAAAAGCGACCCCGACGCGATGTTCTCCGTAATCTAGTGCCAAGTAGTTCATCGGAGCGAAATATAAAAAAAAGAAGCCCGCAAAAAAACAAGAAGCCCGGCTAGAAGCCGGGTCGTCTTGCCGTTCAACGGGGCCTACACTAGAGAAGGTAGGTCATCGAAAGCTGGATGTTCCAGGCGCTCGGCTTGTCTTCAACAGCATCGCTTACACTGTTGAAGTCGTACATGAAGCGCAGACCGACGTTCATGTCGTGACCACCCTGGTGGAACTGAGCACCGGCACCGAGAACAAGCGACACATAAACGCCGCTGGTCTCAATGTCATCGGCGGCGACAAGATCGCTTGCGTAGTCGACCTCGTTGTCGTAGGTATCATAGTAGTTGTACTGCGCCGAGAACATGTCGGCAAGGCAGAATGCGAGACGGAGACCGCCTTCCACGTAGAGGAAAGAAAGGGGTTCGTAACGGGCGAGCACGGGCACATCCATGAGGATTTGCGAGATGCCCTGTTCATATTCGTATTCGTATCCACCGCCAAGGGGATAGCGTTCGGAGGTTTCATAGAAATAGCGGAAGATGAAGTTCACTTCGGGTGCGACAGCAAACTGCTTGTTGATATAGTAACGGAGGGAACCGCCCACATAGCCGCCAACGGCAGTAAGGTCGCCAAGACCGCCCACGCCCACGCCGATATGGCCGCCCAGACGGATTTTCTGGTAGTCGGTATCGTCAGAAGACTTTTCCGCGGCAGGTGCGGCAGACTCGGCTTCTTCGGCGGGTTCAGCCTGGGTGGATTCCTCTGTCGAGTAGCTGTTGTCTTCGGTTGCAGCGGGGGTCTCGCCATAATCCTCGTCGTCGTACTGGGCGAACGAAGGTACACAGGTAAAGCCAAGCGCTATCGCGAGCACGGCTATTTTTTTCATTTTGTTCTCCTTATGAACTGATTATTAGTTTGTTCATCAAAAAATAACAATCGCCGGTGCAGATGTCAATAAAAAAATGGCTTAATCTCTTTTTTTTGCGAATTTGGGCATTTTACGTTCCCGTTTGCCAATAAGCTCCACCCCAATTTTTCTATCTTTACGCCCACTATGAGCAATTTGAAGAATGATTTGTGGGTCGGCGTGGACGTAGGTTCCACCACCGTGAAGATTGCGGTCGTCGATCCCGAGACCAACAAGCTTTTGCATTACACATACCAGCGCCACAACGCCATGCAGGCGAAAAAGGTCTACGAGGTGCTGCGGGAAGCCCACGGGCTCTTCCCGGACAAGAATTTCAGGGTAGCCTTCTGCGGTAGCGGCGGCCAGCCCTTCGCCGACGCCACGCACGCCTTCTTTGTACAAGAAGTGGTAGCAAACGCCCTCGCCGTGCGTGCCACCTACCCCGAATCGCGCGTCGCCATCGAACTCGGCGGCCAGGACGCGAAGGTCGTATTCTTCGAAAAGGACAAGACAACCGGCAAGCTCATCGCAAGCGACATGCGCATGAACGGCGTGTGCGCGGGCGGTACCGGCGCATTTATCGACCAGGTGGCCGAACTCCTCCGCATCAAGACGGAGGCCTTCGAAGGTTTTGCCAAGCGCGGCCAGAAGGTCTACGAGATTTCGGGCCGTTGCGGCGTGTTCGCGAAGACGGACATCCAGCCGATGCTCAACAACGGCATCGCCAAGGAAGACATCGCCCTTTCGAGCTTCCACGCCATCGCGAAGCAGACCATCGGTGGCCTCGCCCAGGGCATGGAAATCAAGCCGCCCGTGATTTTCGAGGGTGGCCCGCTCACGTTCAACCCGACGCTCGTACGCGCATTCAAGGAACGTCTGGGCATTAGCGACGAACAGGCAATCGTGCCGGAACATTCCGAAGTGCTCGTCGCCATGGGTGCAGCCCTCTCGCTCGGCTCCATGTTCGCGGGCCAGGAATGCCATTACCGCATGGAAGGCTCGCTCGACGCCCTGGTGCACTTCAACGAAGTCCGCCAGGCCGAAAACAAGGCGAAGGCCGCCGCCGACCTCTTCTTCAAGAACGAAGCCGAATACAAGATGTTCCTCGAGGAACACAAGATGGCCGACAACCACTACCCGCAGCCGGCCTCGGGTTCGACCATCAACGCCTACCTCGGTATCGACGCAGGTTCCACCACCACGAAGTTCGTGCTCCTGGACGAGCAAGACAACGTGATTGACGGGTTCTACGCCAGTAACGATGGCGAACCGCTCGCCGTGCTGAAGCGCGCCATGAACGAGCTCGCCGACCGCTACGAGGAATACGGCTGCAAGCTCAACATTTTGGGCGTGGGCACCACCGGCTACGGCGAACAGCTCTTCGCAAAGGCCGTCCATGCCGACTACCATACCGTGGAAACGGTCGCGCACGCGAACGCCGCCCAGCGCCTGTGCCCCGACGTAAGCTTCATCCTCGACATCGGCGGCCAGGACATGAAGGCTATCTCCGTGCAGGACGGTGTCGTCACCGGCATCATCCTGAACGAGGCCTGCTCCTCGGGTTGCGGTTCCTTTATCGAGACCTATGCCCGCAGCCTCGGAATCCCGATGGAAAAGATTGCGGAACTCGCGTTCAACGCAAAGAGCCCCTCGCAGCTCGGTTCCCGCTGTACCGTGTTCATGAACAGTTCCATCATCACGGAACAGCGCGACGGCAAGCAGCCCGAAGACATCATCGCGGGTATCTGCCGCTCCATCATCAACAACGTGTTTACGAAGGTTATCCGTATCCGTAACCTGAACACCCTCGGCAAGAAGGTCGTGGTGCAGGGCGGTACGTTCAAGAACAACGCGGTTCTCCGCGCCTTCGAGCAGTACACCGGCCTCAAGCCCATCCGTCCCGAACGTCCGGGCGAAATGGGCGCCATCGGTATCGCGCTCCTCACCCGCAAGTTCATGGAAGAGAAGCGCAAGGAAAATCCGGACCTCAAGTCGAGCTTTATCGGCCTCGAGGCCATGAAGACCTTCAGCTGGCACAACCAGCCGGGCCAGCTCTGCCAATACTGCACCAACCACTGCTCCCGCACGATTGTGACCTTCAGCGACGGCCAGAGTTTCGTGACCGGCAACCGTTGCGAACGTGGCGAGGTCACGGCCGACCCGAACGATCCGAAGACGAAGGCCCTCATCGCCGAAATCAACAAGAAGATGCTCTCCGTGCCCGACATGATCAAGCGCACGAACCAGCTGTTGGTGAAAGACTACGCCCCGGCAAAGCTCGTCGAGAACACGGGCAAGACCATCGGTATCCCGCGCGTGCTCGAGTTCTGGGCTAGCCTCCCCTTCTGGAAGGCGTTCTTCACGAGCCTCGGCTACACCGTCGTGGTGAGCCGCCAGAGCGACTACAAGATGTTCGAGGCGGGCCTCCACAGCGTGCCCTCTGACACGGTTTGCTTCCCGGCAAAGCTCGTGCACGGCCACGTGCTCAGCCTTATCGAGAAGAAGGTCGACCGCATATTCTTCCCGATGATGGTTGCCATTCCGAGCGACCACACCAAGTTCACGGCAACATCCGTTTGCCCGGTGGTGCAGGCCTACCCGAACGTGTGCAAGAACACCGACGAGCCCGAAAAGAACTACGGCGTCCCCATGGACCAGCCGATTTTCCACTGGTTCAACACCAAGCTCCGCAGAAGCCAGACTATTGACTGGTTCCACGAACACTGGAAGCTCGACAAGAAACTCCTGGACAAGGCCGTGACCGAAGGCGAGAAGGCTCTCAACAGCTACCGCACGACCCTTTTGGAAGAAGGCCAGAAGATTCTCGACGACGTACGCGCGAAGAACAGTTTTGCCGTGGTGATTGCGGGCCGCCCCTACCATGCGGACACGCTCATCAACCACAACATCGCAAGCCACTTTACCGCCATGGGCATCCCGGTGCTCACCACCGAATCGCTCCCGGGCGTGTACGACCAGGATGTGCCGAGCCACACCCGTATCGAAATCAAGAACACCTTCCACTTGCGCATGATTGGCGCCACCATGATTGCGGCGAAGGACCCGAACATCGAACTCGCGCAAATCGTGAGCTTCGGATGCGGTCACGACTCAATTTTGACCGACGAAATGATGCGCATGCTGCACCTTGATTCCAACAAGGAAATGCTCATGCTCAAGCTCGACGAGGGCGACGCCCGCGGCCCGGTGGGCATCCGCATCAAGAGCTTCATCGAGACGGTGAAGGCACGCCGTGCGGCAAACCTCCCCGACAAGCCCGAAAGCCACGAACCGCTATACCACACTCCGTTCGTCGCCGAAGACAAGCAGCGCCGCCGTATCCTTACGCCGAACCTCTCCCCCGCATTTACCGTGCTTGCAAGTGAGTACATGAAGCGCGAAGGCTACATCGCCGAATACCTGCCCGTGGCCGACAGGGAAGCCATCGAGCTCGGCAAGAAGTTCGTGCACAACGATATCTGCTTCCCCTGCCAGGTGAACATCGGCGAAGCCCTCAAGTGGCTTGTCAATCACCCCAATGTTCCGCAGACCGAAGTTTCGATGTGCCTCGCGAAGAACTGCGAGAACTGCCGTGCCGTGCAGTACGCGGTACTCGCCCGCAAGGCCCTCGACGAGGCCGGATTCAAGGACGTCACCATCATCACGACCGGTGTGGACTACAAGGGCATGCACCCGGGCTTCCAGCTGGGCCTCGACTTCCGCCTCCACATGCTTTGGGGCCTTGTCACGATGGATGCCATCGAGACCATGTACCGAGCCCTGCGACCCTACGAAGTCAACAAGGGCGACACACAGAAAGTCTACGACGAGTGGATGCCGAAGGTTATCGCCGTGGCAGGTCACCTCACCACCACGCAGCTGGTGCGCCCCTCCAAGCTCATCGAAGTCTTCGAGCAGTGCATCGAGGCGTTCAATGGTGTCGAGATTACCGAAGATCGCAAACGCGGAATCCGTAAGCCGCGCGTGGCCGTGCTCGGTGAAATCCTCATGAACTACCACCCGAGCGCAAACGGGTTCGTGGAAGAATACCTCATGAACAACGGGATGGAAGTCTACCTCCCGGGCATGACGGACTTCTTCCGCGTCGACGAAGTCGTACGTAGCGAAAAAATCAAACGCGGATTCTCGGCGAACCCGCTCATGGACCGCGTGGAAGGCGGCGTGACGGCGAAGGTCTACACGCATGCCGTAGAAACCGCCCGCAAGTCCATGCACAAGTTCAAGCTCTACGAACACCACGCAGACTGCTACGAACTCAAGGACTACGTCACAGACATCATCGACCCGACATACAACACCGGCGAAGGGTGGCTTATCCCGGGCGAAATCCTGTACAACGCGCAGCACGGCGTGAACAGCTACATCATCTTGCAGCCGTTCGCCTGCCTTGCAAACCACATCAGTGGCCGCGGCCTCACCAAGGCCGTGAAGGAACGTTGCCCGCACGTGCAGATCCTTTCGCTCGACTACGACCCGGACACCAGTTTCGCGAACATCGAGAACCGCCTGCAGATGCTCATCATCAACGCCCGCGAACTAGAAAAAGCAAATCAAGCATAAACAACAAAACAAAGGTCATTGGTCACTAGTCATTAGTTATTAGAAAAAGAATCGCGCCAAAGGCGCCTAGCTAAATACTATTGACCATTGACTAATGACTAACAACCTATATCTATGTTAAACGTTTCTAATGTCAGTCTTCAATACGGTAGCCGCGTCCTCTTCAAGGAGGTGAACCTCTCGTTCAAGCGCGGCAACTGCTACGGAGTCATCGGTGCGAACGGCGCCGGAAAGTCAACATTCCTCAAGATTCTTTCGGGCGAACTCGAGCCCAATACCGGCGAGGTCACCAAGGACCCGGGCGAACGCATCGCCGTCCTCAAGCAGGACCACTTCGCCTACGAACAGAACACCGTTCTCGAAACCGTCATGATGGGTTACCCCGAACTCTACGAGCTGGGCAAGAAGCGCGACGAACTCTATGCGCTCCCCGAAATGACGGAAGAACAGGGCATGCAGGCCATGGAAATCGAGACGCGCTTTGGCGAAATCGGCGGTTACGAGGCCGATTCCAGCGCGGCAGTGCTCCTGAAGGGCCTCGGCATCCCCGAGGAATTCCACTACAGCCTCATGGCCGACTTGGACGCCGGCCTCAAGGTGCGCGTGCTCCTCGCCCAGGCGCTGTTCGGCAACCCCGACATCCTCCTGCTCGACGAACCGACGAACCACTTGGATTTGGAAACCGTCGGCTGGCTCGAAGACTACCTCGAACGCTTCGAAAACATCGTCATCGTGGTGAGCCACGACCGTCACTTCCTCAATGCGGTCTGCACGCACACCTGCGATATCGACTACGGCAAGATTAACCTCTACGGCGGTAACTACGAATTCTGGTACGCAGCAAGCCAGCTCGCCCAGAAACAGCGCAAGGACCAGAACCGCCGCGCCGAAGAAAAGATTGAAGAATTGAAGGCGTTCATCCGCCGCTTCGCCTCTAACGCAGCCAAGGCCAAACAGGCCACCAGCCGCAAGAAGCTCCTCGACAAGATGACCGTCGAAGAAATGCCGGCATCGAGCCGCAAGTTCCCGTGGGTCAACTTCAAGATGGATCGCGAACCGGGCAAGATTGTGCTAGAAGTCAAGAACGCGACCATCGACGGCGGCGACGGAATCATCTGCAAGGGGCTCGACTTCAGCCTGGGCGGAGGCGACAAGGTCGCCCTCGTCGGCGAATACGATACGCTAAAGACGGCTTTCTTCCAGCTCATCGCCGGAGAGACGAAGGCACCCGACGGCGTGCTCAAGTGGGGCAACACCATCAGCTACAGTTACTTTCCCAAGAACAACGACGCCTATTTCGGTTGCGACCTCTCCCTCGTGGATTGGCTGCGCCAGTACAGCAAGGAACAGGACGAAACGTTCATCCGCGGGTTCCTCGGCCGCATGCTCTTTACCGGCGAAGAAGCCCTCAAGAGCGCGAACGTGCTCAGCGGTGGCGAAAAGGTGCGCTGCATGCTCAGCCGCATGATGCTCAGCAACGCGAACTGCTTGCTCCTCGATGAACCCACCGCACACCTGGACCTCGAAGCGATTACCGCCCTCAACAACGGCCTCACCGCATTCCAGGGCCCCATCATCTTCTGCTCCCAGGACCACGAATTCGTGCAAACGGTCGCGAACCGCGTGCTCGAACTCACGCCGAACGGTGTACTCGACCGCTCCATTACCTTCGACGAGTGGCTCGAAACCAAGAAGAAAAAGAAATAACACTTTATCGGGAATTTCGTCGCATAATCGCCGAAAAATTGCCGAAAGATATTCAAAAAAAGCATTTCGTCAAGGAAATGCTTTTTTCGTTTTGAATTTTTATATATTTAGCGACATAGGGATAAAGGAGAAAATTATGAACAACATTTCCAAGACCTTACTCGCAATTTTTACCGCCTTTTCTGTCGCCACTTTCGCGGCAGAGAAAGTCTACATGGCTCCGGTCGGTACCACCAACATTCACAGCGACTACGGCATCGCCGCGCAGAAACTCATGAAAACCTACATCGAAGACGATGGCAGGTTTATTCTTGTTGAGGGCACAGCCGCCGATAGCGTTGTGCTCGAGAAACAGGAAACCGTAAAGAACAAGGCGGTAGAAAAAGGCTGCAGCAAATACCTCATCGCGGAATTTACCCGCCTGGGCGACAACGTGATTCTATCCTTCAAGCTCTACGGCACGGATAGCGACACCCCCGTATGGCAGGACCGCCTCAAGGCAGCAAACCCCGATGACTTTGACCCGATTATCCAGCGCGTGGCCCGCACCATCGGCACAGACGAAAAGGCGACCAACGACCAGGATATATACAACATAACAGAAAACGAGGTCAAGGCCCCCAAGCGCAAGAAAGTGAATTCCTACTTCGGTATCGGCATCGGCGGAATGGTCCCGCTTGCCCCCGAAATCGAATTGGCCCCAGGCCTGAACCTGTTCGGCATTTACGATACGCAGAGTATCCTCTTCGGGATTGACTGCAACCTGTGGGGTATGAGCAGCGACTCCCGCTATTCCTATGCAGATTTTGGCATTTCGGCCTACTACGCATTCGGCCGTAAGTTCATTGCCCCCTATATCGGTGGCGGACTCAGCTTCTCTGCCGTCGATTACGAGACTGAAGTGTCCTATGTCGCCGAACGCGAATATTACGACTATGATATTCAAGGATACAAGACCACGAAAGAGACGGAATACAATACCTATGTCGATGACAAGAGCGGCATCGGAGCATTTATTGGTGGCGGCGTGATGCTCAACCGCGCAAGCAGTATCATACTCCTGGCCGAAGTCAAGTACTTTGTCAACTTCTTCAAGCTGGCAGAACCGAAAGGCACTGTTACCTACGAGCAGTGGAAAGACTACGACTGGTACGACAACGATCTCCCCACCAAGTCCGATAAACTCTTCCAGGGCTTCATGTTCAACCTCAAGTTAGGCTACGGTTTCTAGTGAACACAAAACGCAACATAGTCCTCCTGGGCTTGCTCGCGTTCGCACTCATGCTGAGCGGGTGTTACTTTAGCCGCACGACGATTAGGACAACCGACGGCAAAGACTACAAGATTTATGGCGACGACGAACTCATCTGCGAAAGTAGCCAGGACTGCAAGATTGGCCAGCGCGGAGCGCCGCACACCATGGAACTGAAGGCGGTCAAGGGCAATACGGTCGTCGGACGCACCACGATAAAGCGCGAGATAACTACGGCGTCTGTCATGTGGGGTTTTGTTTCGTACTTTACCACGCTGTTCGTTTACCAGGCATACCCCGACAACGTGTATATCCCTATCGACTACAGCAGCGAGATGGTGAGCCGGACGGTGCGCGAGACGGGTGGCAACGACTGGAACACTTCGCCCTACAAGTCGCAAGGCAGCGCATGGGACAGACCCGGTTACGAACCAAGCGCCGAGGAATACAACGCACCCGCCGAGGAATATTGAGACTAGGGAGGGCTCGACCCTCCCTTTTTTGCTAAAAAAAGGCGTTTTTGGTTGACAAGATGCGAGATATTTTTATATTTGGCACGTAACCTAAGGAACGTAGTAAATGTTGAACAAAAAGAATCTCATTCTTATCGCAATCGGCGTTTTACTGCTCGCAATCGGATTCCTTTGCCTCGCCACCGGCCCGGCAGATAATCCGGTCAGCCTCACGGTTGCACCCCTTATCCTGGTGTTTGCCTACCTGGTCGTGATTCCCGTAGGAATCCTCTTCGGCGGCAAGAAGCAGGACAAGCAGGATTAAATTTCCGGGCGATTAGCTCAGTTGGTTCAGAGCGTCTGCCTTACAAGCAGAATGTCAGCGGTTCGAATCCGTTATCGCCCACTACCGAGAATCGGAAACGATTTGGGGTGGTAGCTCAATTTTGGTTAGAGCACCGGCCTGTCACGCCGGAGGTTGCGAGTTCAAGCCTCGTCTATCCCGCGAAAAAGCCCTCTCACTTGAGAGGGCTTTTCGTTTGCAATTTTTACGCGCAGTTACCAGAGGTACAGGCCGAGCGAAAGCGAGAACTGGTGAGTCATGAAGCTAGCATCGATATCTACGGAAGTATCGACGTATTCTTCCAGGTCGTAATCGTAATAGCCCGAGCTCGACGATTCGGTAAAGTAGCCGAACTGCATCATGTACTTGAATCGCGCGATGAGGGCGAACGATATCCCGCCAAGGCGCTTGGGCTTGGTCGCAAACAGGCGCACATCCGCATTGACACCCAGCATCAACACCGTCGAAATATCGGCATCCGACCACATGAAATTGTAATTGCCCACACCCGCAAAGGGTTCCGCCTTCAGCCACCTGGAATCAAAGACGGTATACCCGAGCGTAACACCCACAGTCTCGTCCTCGCCGCCACCCGCAACATAAATATGCGATTCGCCCACAGGCTTGTTTATAAGTCCATAACTGAGTAACCCGTTCAGGGATACTCGGCCAAACTGGAGACTAATTTCACCGATAAAGCTAGAACCCATCTCGGAGTGAAAATAATCCGTGGCATCGCCCGTCATGAACCCGAGCCACTGGCCCACAAACACGCCCAGGCCGCCCGTATAGTACTTGTGCTTGAACGGATCCCTGTAGAAATCGCGGTAAGGCTGCATAATCTTTTCGACAAACGGGATTGTCAGTTCCTTAAAGATTCTCGAGTACGTGGACTGCGGATACTTGCCCACAAAGTCCCGGGCGCACGTCAGGAAATGTTCCACGTTCGTGGTATCGTATAGCGTTGTAACCGTAAACGACACGCCATAAACCGTGACCGGAACCTTATTGATTATAAGCTCCGAGTAAAGCAGGGTGCGGTACAGGTCCTTGTATTCATCGGAAAGGCTTTCCGAGGGAACGACGCGCGCATGGAGCGAATCCGCCTTGGTGGAATCGAACGGAGAAAGGTTCCTGTACAAGTAGCGCGACAGCGGGTCATCCTCGCTAGCCCGGCTCTGCCAGTTTGGCTTGAAAGCCGAATCAAGAATGGTGCGCCTCATATCCGCATAAAGTTCAATACCCTGTTCGAACCTCCCCACTTCCATAGAGGCAAGGTATTCCTCGAAACGCGTCAGTGGCGCGCCTTCTTCCACATTCGTCTTGAGGTAATCCAGCGCCTGCCCCGCGCGGGCAGTATCGCCCGATTCTAGCGAAGTCTTGAGCACGTCGCGCGCACGCAGGAAAAGTTCCTTCTTGGAAGGCTTCGGCGAGGAATCCTGTGCCATAGGCACAGAAAAACCGAGCAACAGGAACGCGGCGAAAAAAAATGTTGCAATCTTTACCATAGGAGAATCCCGAGGCCTAGTGCAAAGAAGGGCGTTACACCGGAGCCGTTGACGAGCGTGTCATCGAATTCCATATACGTAATACCGAACTTGCCCGTCAGCGTCATGCTGAAGAATTTCGAGTTAGAGGAGAACAGATAAGTCGTGAGGAACTTGAAATCGACATTCGCGGCCAAGGTAAATCCGAAACTTTCGGCATACATATCGTTGCTGCCCTCATTAAAATACTCCCTTTCCCCATCCGGCCTTGCAAGATAGCCATCTTGCTTCGCTTCAAGAATCATTGCGGGCATTCCCAGACCAATGTAGGGGCGCACCTTCAAGAAACGGCTGTCATAAGCAACAAAGCCCAAGCCAAGCGAGTACGACGCTACCCCTTCCATGCCGGAAGGCAGGAGCTCGAAGGAAATCGCGAAACGCTTGATTTGCAGGTAGAGTTCGAGGTATATTCCCGGAGGTTCCGGCTCGAACAGGTCGGAACGGTACAGTTC
The DNA here is from genome assembly GCF_900129735.1 of Fibrobacter sp. UWCM. Lineage (NCBI taxonomy): Bacteria > Pseudomonadati > Fibrobacterota > Fibrobacteria > Fibrobacterales > Fibrobacteraceae > Fibrobacter > Fibrobacter sp. UWCM. The sequence goes on from NZ_FQWR01000019.1 coordinate 57,074, forward strand.
GTCCATCCCGAAGGCAAGACCACCCGAAATGAAGAACACGTTGAAACCGAGCCCGCCGGTATAGAAGTTCCTCGCGATGTTTTCTTCGCGGTGTTCCTGCCTGTCCTTGTCCCAGAGGGTACCGAAATCATTACGGAAATAGGGACCGGCAACGCTATTCTCTATCCATTTCGCATCGGGATGGTCTGGATACTTGTTGAGGAACATTTGCGAGAGCCTTGCAATCCGTTCGTTTACCTTATCATCGCGGTAGGCATCGTTCAAGAGCAGGAGAATCTTGAGTTCAAACTTATCGCTTTCGGAAAGGGAACTGGAATTGTCTATGTCTTTTTCCACCTGCGCTAGCAGCGATGTCGTAGAATCGAACTTGGAGATTTCCTTCTTGATATACAGCATCAGGCCGTCATTTTCGGCATAGCGCGCATTTTCATTCACCAGGTCATTGTAGAAGTTCTTGTACCTCTTCACTTCGTACTGAAGCAACTGCGGCCACATCTTTTGGCGGATAAGCAAGACTATCACCTCGACATCGACCAACGGGACCATGTCCTCGGTTTTCTGGGCATCCAGTTCCGCGATACCGCTTGAAACCTGCGCCGTATCGCGCTGCTTAGCGGCCTCGAGAAGCGATTCGCGCAACTGGTAGATTTTCTCCATTTCCGTGCCGGGTTCTGCAACCAGCGACTGCTCGAATGCATCCGTCGAGGACACAGAAGAAGCGGAATCTGTAGAACCGGAAGGTTCAGAGTTCCGCATCAGCGATTTTTCAAAGTCATCGAACTCGCCCGAGAAGGCGAAGGGAGCCGTCAAAAGCGCAACAACAAATAGAAACTTAAACTTACGCATCATCACTTCCGCTCCTTCTTTTCCTTTTCCTCGGCCGCCTTGATCTGCTCCTGCCACCTGGTAATCAGCGGAGCCTCGGCGTACAACAAGTCAACATGCAGAGTCAAGCAGTGATAAGTCGTGGTCATGTACTGCGTGTAAAGGAAGGCTGTATTCGTCTGCGCATTCTTGACGTAGACGATGTTTGCGCCTACGCGCCTCGCCTCTTCGCGAAGGAATCCGACGGTTCCCGCATCAGAGCAGCCCACATCCGCCTCTGTCTGAACAGTCCCAAGATACTTGAATTCGGGAGGCAACAGCGGAACAATGGCTGCATTCACAAAGACAACCTGCGCGAGTGAATCGAGCGGGGTCGGGTTTTCGGGCATGCCGACAGAGCGGTGCGGAGGGGCGAAACATCCCGAAACGAACAGCACTGCAAACGTGAGGAGAACTAATCCCAAATACTTCATGCTATAAATCCCCCACGCAACGCACGTTCATGTAGTTGTCCCAGTCCGGCCCCCAGTTAGTCCCAAGAATCGAATTATGGGAATACAGCGACAAGGTTAGCGAACTGCGGTAACCATTGCTGATGTCGGTCCAGAAGACAGTTTCGGTACCAAAATACTCGAAATAGTTACGGCTGCTTCTCTTGTAGCCTGCAGGGTAAGCATTGAACCCGAGTTCATCGGTCCCCAGCGGAGCATCTTCCGACTCTTCCCAGTACGATTTCGACTTCAGTACGTACCCGTTGGAAACACCCCCGATAAACTCCACGAGCTTATCAACATCTTCTTCCGTAGGCAGACGCATACCGGGAAGGCATACGCTAGAATAATCGTCGTTACCGTATGCGGCATCGTCCCACATGTAATAGCGCCCGCACTTGATTCCCAAATCATCGCACTGAGGATTGGTACGGCTATACCGCGTTTCATAATCCAGGTTTTCGGCCATCCAGACCAGGTCGCCCAGGACAATCGCCTTGTACACCTTGTTGTCGCGCGTGTCGAGAATCTGCACGGACTCGACATTCTTGAACTTTTCATGAAGCGCTACGGCATCATCCGAGGTCTCGTGGACATCAGGCAACTTCTTGTCGGTAGTGGACTGTCCAAGAGCCACCCAATACCCCTCACTGCAGGCATAGTCATGGCTCGGATAGTAGTTGACATGTACCACCAGGCCTTCGTGCTTGCTATCGCAGTCCGGAAGGTCTCCTAGTTCATCGGCATTGTACGAGGGGGATGTGCCGGAGTAATCCTTATCGGGGGCGTAACCCACGTCTGCCGAGCAAGCCAGCAAAAAGGACAGCACCACAGGGAACAGTAAGTATGTGTTTTTCTTCATCACGGATAAATATACATCTTTATGAATTTATCCGCAAGGTAAAAAGAAAAACTCTACCAAATCATAGCACCAAGGCTTACCGAGAACACGTGGTTTATGTAGGAGTCATCCACCTTGAAATAGTTATCGGTCCAGTAATCATCGGTAAATTTTCCAAATGTCGCAATGTACTTGAAGCGTAGCACCAGCGCATACGAAACGTCATACAACCCCTGGGGCCTTGTGGAAAACAGGCGGATATCGGCATTCGCCCCCATGACATACGTAGGGGAACTTATATCGTCCCAGCCGTTATCAAAATAATCCTGGCCAAAGCCGATAAAGGGCTGCAACTTAAGGAATCGTGAATCAAACACGGTGAAGCCGACCGTAAGCCCGAGGAAGGGATCCTCAACTTCTTCGTCATGGCTCTCCTCGGTAAAGTATCCTGGCTGCTCGTAGAGGTATGTAAATCTATGGATCAGGCCCCAACCGTAGAAGAAACCCAATGAAATACGACCAAACTGCATTTCCAGGTCAAGCAAGAACGACGACCCCATCCTCACGTCAAGATAATCGTTAACGTCGCCCGTCGTTGTACCAAACCACTTGCCCAGGAATACGGAGACATCGCCCCTATAGTACTTGTGCTTGAAGGGATTCTTATAAAAATCGCGGAAGGGTTTCATGACATCTTCTACATAGGGAATCAATTGATTCTTGAAAATGTTCGCATAGGTCGTATTGGGGTTCTTTTCCACATAGTCTTTCGCATACGTGAGGAAAGACTGCACATTTGTCGTATCGTAAATAGCAAGCCTTGACCCGCCATAATAGCGGTTCCCCGCGCGGTTGAAAACAAGTTCAGAATAAAGTAATGCTCGGTACAGTCCCTTAGATTCATCGCTTATTTCCGGGGAATCCTGGATACGGGCATAGAGCGAATCGGCCTTTGCGGAATCGAACGGGGATAGGTTCCTGTACAGGTAATGCGACAGCGGATCTTCGGTGGCGGCGCGCGGGTCCCAGTTGGGGCTGTACGTGGAATCAAGAACGGTCCGCCGCATATCGGCATACTGGTCAAGGCCCCGCTGGGTGCGCCCCACCTCCATGTTCGCGAGGTATTCCTCAAAACGCGTAAGCGGCGCCCCCTGCGCCACGTTCGCGGCAAGGTAATCCAAGGCCTCGCGCGCACGCGACGTATCGCCCGATTCTAGCGAAGTCTTGAGCGCATCGCGCGCCCGCAAATAAAGTTCCCTCTTGGAAACCTTTTCAGGGGCATCGGTCGTTTCTGCCGCCCACAAGCAAGCAGACGCTACCAGAAGAAAGAAAAACAGCCATTTGAGTTTGTTCTGAATCATCTGGAAGAAATATAAAAAAAGAACCCGTTTCCGGGCCCTTTTACCTACTTCTAGGAAGGATTCCAAAGGGAACCATGAGGTTCCCTTTGCATCTCAACTAGCAGCCGAGTTTTGCGGACAGGTAAGCTTCGAGTTCGTCGATCTTCACCAGTTCCTGCTTCATGGAGTCACGTTCGCGAACCGTCACGAAGCCGAGCTTTGCCGGATCGGATTCACCGTCGCCCACCGTGTCGAAGTCGACGGTCACGCAGAACGGCGTGCCGAGTTCGTCCTGACGGCGGTAGCGCTTACCGATGGACTGCGTTTCGTCGTATTCCACGTTCCAGCGGTTCAGGAGCTTCTGGTAGAGCTCTTCGGCCTTAGCCTTCACCTGGCCCTTCTTCACCAGCGGGAGCACGGCAACCTTTACCGGAGCAATCTTCGGGTCGAAGTGGAGCACGGTACGTTCGTCATTTTCGAGCTTTTCAACGTCGTAGGCGTCGCAGAGGAGCACGAGGAGCAGGCGTTCCACACCGAGGGACGGTTCCACCACGTACGGGATGTAGCGCTTGTTCTGGACCGGGTCAATGTATTCCTGCTTGACCTTGGATTCGTTCTGGTGCTGCGTCAAGTCGTAGTTCGTACGGCTGGCGATACCCCAGAGTTCGCCCCAACCGAACGGGAATTCGTATTCGATGTCGGTGGTGCCGTTACTGTAGTGAGAAAGTTCTTCCTTGGCATGTTCGCGGAGGCGGAGCTTTTCCTTGTTCACGCCGAGGTCGTTCACGAGCCAGTCGAAGCAGTACTTGCGCCAGAAGTTGTACCATTCCAGTTCGGTGCCCGGTTCGCAGAAAAATTCGAGTTCCATCTGTTCGAATTCGCGGGTACGGAAGATGAAGTTACCCGGAGTGATTTCGTTACGGAAGCTCTTACCGATCTGGCCCACACCGAACGGAATGCGCGGGCGGACGTTGTCGACAATATTCTTAAAGTCAACAAAGATACCCTGGGCGGTTTCCGGACGGAGGTACACCTTGTTACCTTCACCTTCAATCACGCCGATTTCGGTCTGGAACATCAGGTTGAATGCGCGGGGCTTGGTCCAGTCGGTCTTGCCACAGGTCGGGCATTCGATCTTGTTGTCCATCATCATCTGGTGGACTTCGTCAAAATTCTTACCGGCGCAGCAGCCTTCGCCGAGCTTGTCTTCCAAAAGTTGGTCGGCACGGAAACGTTCGTGGCAAGCGAGGCAGTCGACCAACGGGTCAGAGAAGTTGCCCACGTGGCCAGAGGCCTTCCAGACGCGGGGGTTCAAAAGAATAGAGCTGTCGAGACCGAGCACGTCCTGGCGGCTGGTCACGAACTTCTTCCACCAGAGGTTCTTGATGTTGCGCTTCAGTTCCACGCCATACGGACCGTAGTCCCAAGTGTTGGCGAGGCCGTCGTAAATTTCGGAGCCGGGGAAAATGAAACCGCGGCGCTTGCAGAGGGAGATGATGTCCTTGAGGGCATCCTGAACTTTCTTTGCCATTTTAGAGTCCTTTTGATTTTTATGCGCCAAATATAGAAATTTAGCCCTTAAATAACAAAAGGACATCCATTTGCAGGTATAAAATTCATGCGGGAGGGGCCCATGCGGCGTTCCCATCCTGGCGCAAGCGCCAACCTTACGGCTCAGCCATAGCCATACAAGTATGGCTGCGGCACTCGCCTTGACAGGTGGTGGCCGACGCCTTTCTGGTATTAGAAGTTTATTTTATTTATTAAAACGTTTATTACAAACAAAAACAGAACTTACAGGTATAAACGTTCTATTGATTGCTGCTTACGAGGGTCTCGTAGGCGCGGAATATGGCGGAATGCGAGAGCGTGCCCACCAGGTTACCTTGCCTATCCTTCACGCAGAGTTCGTCAATCTCTATCCGGGTAAAGACCTTCAGGGCCGCGTGCAGGTCCATCGTTTCGGCAAGCATCGGGGCGCGCACGGTGCAGTCCGAGACTAGCAGGTGCTGCGCCAGTTCCGGCGACGAGAGGAAGGTGGATTTCACCGCCTGCATGTCGAGCAGGCCCGCATATTCCCCGCGGTCATAAACCGGATAGATGCAGTTGAGGTCAATCAGCTTGAGCGCATCGCTCAGCGGGCTACCCGCATCGAGACGCTTGATTTCGCGGGGTTCCATCACCTCGCCCACGCTCGTTACCTGCAGCACATCCACATCCATGTCGCAGCGGTGCGCGGGGCTTGCAAACTTGTTCAAAACCTGGCTCTTGTAGATTGTCCACGGGCGCGAGAATGCGATATGCATGACGGCTGCAATCATGAGCCCGGGCAACAAGCTGTAGCTGCCCGTCATCTCGCAGACCATCACGACGCCCGCGATGGGCGCCTTCGCCGCACCCGCAAAAAACGCGGCCATACCGACGAGGATAAACATCTCGGGCATGCGAACCGCCCCAGGGAACAACATCTCGCATATTCCCGCAAACATCGCCCCGAGCACGCCCCCGATGAAGAGCGAAGGCCCGAACACACCGCCCGAACCGCCCGAGCCCACCGTAAACGCGGTCGCGACAATCTTTGCGACGGCTATGGCCAGCAGGAACAATATGCCAAAAAGCCCGTGCGGTACAAGGCCGTGCATGATTTCGCCGATGAACCCGAAGCCGCCGCCCGCGACCTGCGGGAATACAAGAATGATGGCGCCCACGAACGCGCCACCCACTGCGGGCTTGAGCCAGTCGGGAATTTTCCAGCGGGCAAACCGCGTTTCGCACAGGTCGTAGCAACGCACGTACAGGAACGAGAACGGGAAGCAGAGCACACCGAGAACCGCACACGCGAGCAGTTCGATGCCGTTCGTGAACGGGATGGCGGGGACACCCGCAATCGCAGGTTCCGTGCCCACGAGGGCGATATACACGGTGAACGCGACCACCGACGACACGATGCTCGTCGCGAAGGCGTTCGACTCGAAATCCTCCCGGTAGAGCACCTCGACCGACGTGAGTGCGCCCGCAAGAGGCGCCTTGAAGATTGCGCCGAGCCCGGCCGCCGTACCCGCGAGCATGAACTGCCCGCGCATCGCCTTGGGGAGCCTGAAGAGGCGGCTTATGCCGGAGCCGATGCCCGAACCGATTTGCGAGATGGGGCCCTCGTAACCCGCACTCCCGCCGCTTGCAAGCGTGACGATGCTCGTGAAGAACTTGACCGGCGCCACGCGGGCACGCACCACACCGCCCTCGCGATGGAACGAGCGTATCATGTTGTCGGTCCCCTGCCCTGCAGCCTCGGGCGTGCGCGTGAACTTGTAGATGACAAGCCCCACGATAAGCCCGCCAATCATAGGTACGAACGCGAAGCTCCACTTCGGCAAAGCACCGGCACTCTCCCACGGCAACCGAACCACATAAGTAGCCCATCCCAGAGAAAAATGGAAAGCGACCGCCACCAGGCCCGTAACGAACCCGATTACGGATGCAAGCAAAATGCGCGGCAGGTATCCACCTACCGCGAAAAGCTTGCCTAATCGTTTACCGTAGCGAAACATTCAGGCAACAACGCCGTTGTATTACGATTCGTCGAAATCGGCGAGATCTTCTTCCGCTTCCTTGAGATCTGCGGCGTCCGGACCTTCAAAGTCCTCGTCATCCGCCTCGTCAAGGGAGTCGCCACCCATGGAACCGAGCGTGTATTCCACCTTGCGCGCTTCCTTGGACTGGCCAAGCTTGAGGATCGTCGCACATTCTTCGCAGTATCCGAGGTGCTTGTCGACCCAGAATTCCGGAGAAACAAGATTGCGGTTGCAGCGCGTGCACATCTGCGTGGCTGCCTCGCGCGTGAATGCGGCATTCTGTTCCTCGAGTTCCTTGAGGATGCGTTCCGTCAGTTCTTCCTGAGTCTCTTCAGCAAGGGAAATCTTGCGGCGGATAGCCATGGTGGGCTTCTTTTCAGCCTTGCTCACATCCGAAGTCACCTTCTTCTGGTTCGCGTGATCAGATTCGTCCTTCGCTTCCGTGAAGAGGAGCGTCTTCGAAAGCTTCTTGCCGCCCTGGAGCAAAAGAGCAAATGCAACAACCTTCTTGCCCGGTGCAGGCGCAGGTGCGGGAGCCGGAGCGGGAGTATCGTCAACCACAGCTACCGACGGTTCAACCGGCAGAGGTTCAGGCTTCACCCCGTCCTTGTCCTTTCCACCCTTGCCCGGCTTCACAGGCTTAGTTACCGGAGCGTCGACAACAGGTTCTGGCTTCGCCCCGCCCTTCTTGCCACCCTTCGGCGGTTCAGGCTTCTTGTTATTATTCTTGCCGGAATCAACCTTTTTCTGGTCGTTATCGGCCTTTACGTTAGACTTCGCGACCTTAGAATTCTTTGTCGTCTGAATCTTCTTGTCATTGCCCTTCGTGGCAGCAGTCGTAGCAGACTTTCCCGTCTTGGTAGTCTTCACATCCTTCTTGCCAGTGGACTTGGGCTTTGTTTCGTTCTTTGCAGTGCCCTTCGCGGGCTTTGCAGCAGCGGGCTTCACCGTAGACTTTACGGCGGACTTCGCGGGCTGGACCTTGGATGCCGGAGCCTTCTTCTCGACCTTCGCGGGCTTCTTCGCAGGAGCCTTTGCAGGCTTCGCCGCAGGTTTCTTCGCTGCGGGCTTCTTCACCTCGGCAGGCTTCTTTGCCGGAGCCGCCTTCTTCGCCGGAGCGGCCTTCTTGGCAGGTGCAGACTTTACGGCAGACTTTTTGGTTGCTGAGCTTGCCGAAGCATTCGCGGGCGTCTTTGCCGCGGGCTTCTTTGCCGGAGTCTTGGTTGCCTTGGACACTACTTTCTTAGAACTCATAGATTACTTCTTTTCCACGATTTTGATGTTAATAATGGGGTCGAAAGGTTCGATGCGGCAGACGACATCTTCGCCGCTGATAACCTTTCCAAAGACGGTATGCTTGCCATCCAGGTGCGGCTGGGGCATCTGCGTGATGAAGAACTGTGAACCGCCCGTGTTCGGGCCGCGGTTCGCCATGGAAATGACGGCCTTCTCGTGCTTCAAGTCGTTCGGTTCGTCGTCGATGGTATAACCCGGACCACCCTGGCCGTTGCCTTCGGGGTCGCCACCCTGAATCATGAAACCGTTGATGACGCGGTGAAAGGTAAGGCCATCGTAAAAGCCCTTCTGTGCAAGGTCAACAAAATTCGCAACCGTATTCGGTGCGGCCTTGAAATCAAGGTCAACAACAATCACGCCCTCGTGTGTGGTAATGGTAGCCTCGATAGCGGTAATGCCCGTGTAGTCCTTGTTGAATACCTTGCCCTGGGCAAAGGCACCCGTAAAAGCAAATAACATAAGTGCAGCCGAAGCAAGCACCTTGGATGCAGAGAATCTAGGAAACATTTTCATAACGACCATGGATTTAATGGCTCATTTCTGTTTTAGTATCGTGAATATAGATAATTTTGTAAAGCACCATTTGCGCATTTTCTATATTTTACCCCCGAAAATAGAACAACTTCACGATAATTTTATCGCCTATATGCCGCAAAACGACAATATCAGAAATTTTAGCATCATCGCGCACATTGACCACGGCAAGTCTACCCTCGCCGACCGCATGATTGAACTCACGAAGACCGTCGCGAAGAACGAGATGACCAACCAGCTCCTGGACGACATGGACCTCGAACGCGAACGCGGCATCACCATCAAGGCGCACGCCATCCGCATGGTGTACGAGAAAGACGGCAAGGAATACATCCTGAACATGATCGACACGCCGGGGCACGTGGACTTCACGTACGAAGTGAGCCGCTCGCTTGCCGCCTGCGAAGGTGCTATTCTCGTAGTGGATGCAAGCCAGGGTATCGAGGCGCAGACGCTTAGCAACCTCTACCTCGCCATCGAAAACGACCTCACGATTATCCCGGTTTTGAACAAGGTGGACCTGCCGGGCGCACAGCCCGACCACGTGGCAGAACTCGTAGGCGACCTGCTGGGCTACGACCCGGAGAAAATCCCGCGCATTTCGGCCAAGACGGGCCTGAACGTGGAACAGGTGCTCGACAAGATCGTGGACGAAATTCCGGCCCCCAAGGGCGACAGCGGAAAACCGCTCAAGGCGCTGATTTTTGACTCGGTCTACGACTCCTACCGCGGCGTCATCAACTACATACGCATCGTGGAGGGTTCGCTCAGGGCGGGCATGAAAATCCGCATGATGAAGACCGGCGGCGAATACATGGTGACCGAAGTCGGCACGTTCAGCATGCACCGCGACCCGCGCGAAGAACTTTCGGAAGGCATGGTGGGCTACGTGCTCGCGAACGTGAAGACGATTAGCGACGTAAAAATCGGCGACACGCTCACCGATGCGGCTAACCCCGCAACAGAGCCGCTCCCGGGCTACAAGGACATTCTGCCGATGATCTATTCCGGCATCTACCCCATCAACCCGGAAGACTACAAGGATTTGCGCGAAGCCCTCGAGAAACTCCGCCTGAACGATTCCGCAATCAGCTGGGAACCGGAAACCTCCGAAGCATTGGGCTTCGGCTTCCGTACAGGCTTCCTCGGACTGTTGCACATGGAAATCGTGCAGGAACGCCTCGACCGCGAATTCAACGTGGACATCATCACGACCGTGCCGAACGTGGAATACCACGTGTACATGAGCGATGGCACGATGGTGAAAATCGAAAGCCCGTCCAAGCTCCCCGACGCAAGCCGCTACGACCACATCGAGGAACCCTACGTGAAGGCGCAGATATTCACGCCCAAGGAATACGTGGGTGCGCTCATGACGCTCTGCGACGAGAAGCGCGGCGAATTCGAGACGATGGAATACATCGACGAGGCAAAGGTGATTCTCAAGTACGACCTGCCGCTCGCCGAAATCATGTTCGACTTCTATGACCGACTGAAGTCCGTGAGCCGCGGCTATGCGGGCCTCGACTATGCGCCGAGCGAATACCGCAGGAACAACCTGGTGAAGCTTGACATTCTCCTGAACGGCGACCCGGTGGACGCGTTCTCCGTGATTATCCACCGCGACAAGGCACATACCTACGCGAACGCCATATGCGTGAAGCTCAAGGACCTGATTCCGCGCCAGCAGTTCGACGTGGCTATCCAGGGTGCGATTGGCGGGAAGATTATCAGCCGTTCTACCGTGAAGGCGGTTAGGAAGGACGTGCTCGCCAAGTGCTACGGCGGCGACATTACCCGCAAGCGCAAACTCCTCGAAAAGCAGAAGGAAGGCAAGAAGCGCATGAAGAGCATCGGCTCGGTGGAAGTACCGCAGAAGGCGTTCCTCGCCGTACTTTCGCTCAGCGACGATTCCAGCAGCAGCGGCGAATAGTTTGTTTTAAATTTGTTAATCTGTATGTCGAGCCTGAAGTTTAAAGTCAAGAGACTGCAATGGAAGAATTCGAAAGCATGCCTGGCCGTGCTTGTCGTTATCCTTGCAATTGTCTTTATCTTCGCGATGGCTTTGCGTATCCGCGTGCTGGAGCCGCTACAGATTACGGATTCCTCGATGTACCCGAGGCACAAGGAAAAAGAAATTTTGTGGATGTGCAAGTTACCGCAGTGTACCGACAAGATTGCCTACAACGAGACCGTTTGGGCAACACTGCGCAACGGGGAAAGCATTATCCGCAAGGTGATTGGCCTGCCCGGCGACAAGATTGACTTTTCGGACCGCGGGCGCGTAAAGACCCCGCATGGGAACTTCAAGTGGAAAGACGAGACGGCGTTTATCCAGAGGCGCCACCTTCACATACCCCGCAAGGGCGACACGCTCCGTTTTGCCCAACTGAACGACATCGAAGAAGACTACATGATAAACCTGCTGATTGAATCCGGCAGGAAGTTCTACGTGAAGACGACCCTCTGGCAAGGCGACCGCGAAATCGGGATTGAACGGCTCGGTTCCACAAAACTCGGGAACCGCCAGGTTAGCCTGCAAGAAATCGACTTTCTCCCCTGGCAGGACCGCTACCTGCTCGAAGAACAGATTTTCCATACCGAACCGGGCGACTCCCCCATCCAGATTCGCCGAGAGTTTTACAACGAAGAAGATTCCACGCAAATTACCGAACTTGTGGTACCGGAAGACTGCTATTTTCTCGCCTGCACCAAGGGGGCGTTCTGCCTCGACAGCCGCGAGGTGGGCTACTTCACCAAGAGTCACCTGCGTGGGCGCTACGTGAAGGAACCGCGAATCGCGATAAACACCGTGAGAGGCTTTGTGAGAAAGGCTCTCGCAGCAGTAATGATTAGCAAGAAGAAAACAAAAAAAGAGGCCGCGCAGCCCGAAAGCGATGCGCAGCCCCAAAAGGCAGATTCTACCAAGAACTAGATGCCCTTGCGCTCCAGGTCGAGAAGCAGGGCCTGCAGGGAGTCTTCTACAGAATCACGGAAGTTTGCAGCACCGAGGCTACAGCTTGCGACGACTTCACCGTCCTTGGAAATACGAATGACGGCATAGCCATTCTCGTTAGAAAAAGTGACGACAAGACCTTTCTTCAAGGCTTTCTCGAGCAGGTCGCGCATAGGGACTCCTTTAGTTTAAATACAAAAAATGAAATATCGGGGCTAATTCGGCCCACGAACCTTAAACTAGACTTTTAAAGGCGAAAAAACAAGCACTTTTTTCAAAATTTCATATTTTATTGGGAAAATGGCGATTTTTGACTCACATTTGCACCTCGCAAGACTACCGCAACCCCTTGAACTGGCACGGGAACTGCATGAACGCGGTTACCGGTACAGGGCCGTGGCGTGCGAACCGTGGGAATGGAAGGCGGTTGACGGGATATGGACAGGAGCCTCCGAATCCGGCTGGTTCGAGGGATGCGGACGCAGTTACGGACTGCACCCGATGATTGCAGCACAAGTTGCGGAAGGAGCGATCAACGGGGGTCCAGAGGACTTATGGACAGAACTGCGCCGGCTGCTGGAGAGCGACCCGAACGCACAAGTCGGAGAAGCGGGACTGGACCGACGGTATGCGGGCTATGAACCAGGCGGAGTGCAAGAGAAGGTTTTTCGCAAGCAGGCGGAAATGGCTCTCGAACTCGGGCGAGACCTGCAAATCCATTGCGTGGGCGACTACGGGCGCATAATCAGGGTGTTGCGCGAAGCCGGGTTCGTCGCGTGCTTAAAATGCGCACGCCCCGATTCAAGCATTAAACGGCCGCGCCCCATACTGCACAGGTTCGGGGGTGACGCGGGCATCGTGAAAGCGGGCCTTTCGCTGGGCGCATTCTTCTCCGTTCACGCAGATACACTCCGCAAGAAGGCGACGCGGGAAGCCCTTGCGCTAATCCCGCGGGAGCATCTCCTTTTCGAGACGGACGCCGACGAATCGTTTATCGAAACGCTTGTCGCCACGCGCGGGGCAAAAGATGCCATCACGCCGCAAGATGTCGCCGTGATGCTCGAAGATACGCTCAGAGACGTTGTTGCAAGATTCTCGCCTGCTCACTAGATTCTCGCCGTCTCCCCAAAGAGGATAACTCTACTATGGCAACAAGTTGCCAAGTATCGTATAGCGAGAATGACGTGACGCAGTTTAATTAAGATTCTCGCCTGCGCGAGAATGACGATGCGGGCAACTTCGCGAGATTGACGAGATGCAGTTTAATTAGGATTCTCGCCTGCGCGAGAATGACGATGCGAGCAACTTCGCGAGAATGACATGACGCAGTTTAATTAAGATTCTCGCCTGCGCGAGAATGACGATGCGGGCAACTTCGCGAGAATGACGAGATGCCGGCCTAGTTCAGGATATTCGTGTCCCTAAAGAGCGGGTTTGCGGGTTCCGCCTTCGCAGGCGTCGGCGTGATGTCGGCAAACTGCCGGAACAGTTCTGCAATGCGCTCGGCGAGCGTTTCTGCGGGGGCCGTACCGAGTTCGAATACCGCCTGCAGGGGCGACGTGCCCACATAGCGCATGGGGCAAGTGCTCTTGCCGGCAATCTCCCCCAGTACACGAGTTTCTATAGGCGGGAACTCCACGAATGTCGCCACCAGGATTCCCTTGCGCTGTTGCAGGCCCTGCATGCGGAGCCTTCCAGCGTGTAGCCCGATTTCGGTTACGAGAAGGAGCATGTTCGCGGGTACCGGAAGTTCTCCGAAGCGGTCCACAAGTTCCTGGCGAACGCTTTCCACCTCCGCAGAACTCGAGATGCGGGCAATCCGCTGGTACATCCCGATGCGGGTAAGTCCATCCTGGATGTAGTCCTCGGGCAGGTAGGCATCCACGCCGATTTCCACACGCGGCTGCACCGGCTTTTCGGTTGTGCCCCCGCGGAGCATTTCCACCGCCTCGCGAACCAGGCGCACATACGTCTCGAAACCCACCTCGGCGATAAACCCGTGCTGTTCCTGGCCCAGCAGGTTACCCGCACCGCGGATTTCCAAATCGCGCATGGCCAACTGGTAGCCGCTCCCGAGGTCGCTGAACTGTTCCAGCGCCTTTAAACGGCGCATGGATTCCTGAGAAATCTCGCCCCTTGCGGGTATAACCAGGTAAGCCTTCGCGAGCACGTCGCTACGGCCCACGCGCCCGCGCATCTGGTAAAGCTGGCTTATGCCAAAATGGTGCGCGTTCATAATGATGATGGTGTTCGCGTTCGGCACATCCAGGCCCGACTCGATGATGCTCGTACTCACGAGGATATCGAATTCGCGAGAGAGGAAGCTTTCCATCACGCGTTCCAGGTCGCGGTCGTTCATCTGCCCGTGGGCCACGGCCACGCGGGCTTCCGGCACCCACGATTCCACTTCTTCGGCAAGCGTATTGATATTCTGCACGCGGTCGTTCACCACAAAGACCTGCCCGCCCCGTGCCAGTTCGTCACGGATGGCACCGGCCAAAACCATGTCGTCGCGTTTCAGGAGTTTCGTCTCTACCGGCAGGCGGTTCATGGGCGGCGTATTGATAAGCGAGATATCGCGCACGCCTGTCATGCTCAGGTGCAGCGTACGCGGAATCGGGGTTGCGCTCATGCTGAGCGTATCCACCGTCATGCGGAGTTCGCGCAATTTTTCCTTCTGCTTCACGCCGAACTTCTGTTCCTCGTCAATGATGAGGAGCCCGATATCCTTGAACTGATTCTTCTCGCTCAAGAGCGCGTGCGTCCCTACCACGATATCGATTTTCCCTTCGGAGAGCTGCTGGAAAATTTCCTTCTTTTCCTTCGCGGTCTTGTAGCGGTTCACGAGCGCGATATTCACCGGGAATGCGGCAAAACGGTCGCGGAAGTTCTCGTAATGCTGGGCGGCAAGGATTGTCGTAGGCACGAGAATCGCCACCTGCTTCTTGGCGGTAATGCACTTGAACGCAGCCCGCATGGCAACTTCCGTCTTGCCGAATCCAACATCTCCACAAACAAGGCGGTCCATGGGCTTGCGGCATTCCATATCGCGCTTGATTTCCGCAGTAGCCTTCACCTGGTCAGGCGTAGGCTCGTACTCGAAGGCATCCTCGAATTCCTGTTGCATCCTGCCGTCGGGCGGGAAGGCAAAACCTTCGACAAGTTCGCGTTTCGCATAGAGTTCCACAAGGTCGCGGGCAATCTTTACGACCTTCTCCTTCACGCGCTTCTTGAGGTTTTCCCAGCTCTTGCCACCCAGGCGGTCGAGCTTCGGAATTTTTTCCTCGGAAACCTCCAGGCGTTCTATCTTCTGCAGGTCAGAAACCGGGAACTTGAGGCGGTCCCCGCCTTCGTATTCCAGCAGGGCGCAATCCACAAGACCGCCGTTCACCTCAACGCGCACGAGTCCGAGGTAGCGGCCCACGCCATGATCCTCGTGTGCGACAAAATCCCCTCGGTTGAGCGATTCCACCATCAGGGCGCTCGTCACCGAGCCCGCAATCTGGCGCTTCCTGGACTTGGTCGCATGGCGGTTGAATATGCGGGTCTCGGTAAGGAAGGCAATCTTTTCATTATCGAGCCAGAAGCCTTCGCTCAAGTTACCGACAAAGTAATCTGCAACAGGCAATCCCTCGAACACGTGCTTCAGGCGGGCAAGAGCACCCGGAGTAGGCGCGACTACATATACCTCGCCACCGCCTGCACTGAAATCCTCGATTTTCTTCGCCACCTCGGCAGTCCCTGCGCTCGCGAAATCCTGCGGACGCGATTCCACCTTGTACCAATTCGAGGCTTCCGTCTCCACATGAGTAATATCAAGCGAGGCATGCCCCGGGAACATCATCGCAAGTTCATTGAACTTGAACCAAATTTCGCTTGCGGGTACCACATCGGGCACGGTCGCACGGATTTCATTGTACGTAGATTCGTAGGCGGCATTCATACGCGAGGCCGCCTCCGAAATGGCGGAAAGTTCCTCGAACACGAGGCTTGCCCCCGGCAGGTAATCCAGCAGACTGCAGTTCAGTTTCTCGTACCGGGCGCGCTTCCACCATAACCCCGTCAGGTCGCCACCGTATTTTGCCAATTCCGCATCGGGCAGCGTCCATTCGCCCATCGGGTAGAGCGTCACGCGGTCCATCCGTTCCACGGAGCGCTGCGTGAAGATATCGAAACTGCGGATGGATTCAATCTCGTCGCCAAAGAACTCGATGCGTATCGGGTGCGGGTACAAGAAACAGTTCACGTCCACGATGCAACCGCGTACCGAGAACTCGCCCACCGAACTCACTACGGGCTGTTCCACGAATCCATGATCCAGGAACCACGGGCGAAGTGTTGCAGGTTCCAGCACATCGCCCACCTTGAGCGTGCGCATTTCGCGTTTAAATCCGCCGGGAGCAGGCAACTTCGCGAGCAGGGCATCTACGGCACAAACGGCAACGACCGGCTTCTGCACATCGCCCACATCACGGAAAAACTTGAGGCGCTCCTCGACAACGCCCTCGAACGGAACCTTCTGTTCGTAGGGCTTGAGCCCTATCGAAGGGAAAAAACGAACAAAGTCCTCGCCCACGAGGCTCTGGAGATTTTCCATCCAGACTTCAGCGCTCTTGAAATCCTTCGCAACAACAAGCATGTTGCCGGGCCGGTCGAAAAAGCGCTTTGCCACCATCATGGACGCAAGCGGGATGGAGGCCCCGTTTACATGTATCGCCTCGTTACCCGCGTCCGCAAAGAGCGAAAGCGAGCCGGCCGGGATTTCCTGGATAAATTCCTGCAGCGTCATTATGCGTTAGCCTTGCCCTCGGCCTTCAGCTTCTCTATGGCTGCCTTCGCGAGCGCATCCACGCGTTCGTTCCACTTGATTCCCGTATGGGCGGCAACCTTCTCGAACTTCACGCGGAAAAGGAACGGCTTTACCGCGGCCACGTACTGCTGCGCAATATGGCTCTTGGCCTTCCATTCCCCGCGCGCCCAGCGGGCAACGCCCTCGTAGTCGTGGCAAATCGTCGCATACTTGTCGTTCAGGTCGAGCCAGCGCATCGCCTGGTAGCTTGCCATGCACTCGCCGTCTATGTTCCTGCTTTCTGCCGGGAAAACCGTGTAACCCGAACCCGTGGCAACTTCCTTGCCGTCCTCGACCACGACGAACGCCCAACCCGCCTTGTCGCAGCCGGGCATAAAAGATCCATCGACATACACGCGTACACCTGCAGGCTCGGCAACTTCCTCACCCGAAAGCCAGGCCTGCGCTTCGGGCATGGTCGAAAAAGACTTGTACTTGAGTCCCTTCGTTCCTCGGACAATCGCTTCGCATTCTTCCCACGAATTTACGATTTTTCCCCATTCAGGACTCTTGATTGCATAAAACTTCTGCTTCGGCATATGTACAAATTTATATATTTTCGCTCTTTCCTTGTGTGGGGCGGTTTGAAAAAGGTGTATGCATTAAAGTATTCATTTTTTTTTTAAAAGAACGGCCCGCC